>JANYKF010000027.1 GCA_025361665.1 Clostridiaceae bacterium | reverse complement strand
CTCTGACATCCTGCATGTTGAAGGCACATTTTGTGCCTTCAACACACCAAATCACCTGATTTGGTGCCATCCGGCGGCATTTGCCGCCGGATGCATGCAAGTTGCAAAATGCAACTTGCATGAAAAAGTCGAAAATCGACTATTTACACCAGAATCAAGCTTTTGGAAAAGACAAAAGCACTTTTGACCAGGATGAACAGCATTCCGGTAAACAAAGTGAAAAGGGAACCCCGATTCCCGCTCGAAAACCTCGCACTCGCCATTGTTGGCATCATTGTGTCGAAAGAGGGTCTTGATGCATAATCCTTTCCAACAGGAGGGTCTGTTTCGGAAAAGCTCATTGCCAGGCGAAAACTCGCGGTGACATGAGCTTTTTGATGTCCGTCTTTCCGGAGAACATGGCGAATAACGGAATGAATCAATCACTTTGCGAATGAAATGGCGAATATCCAGATGGATGAATACTCTTTCGGATATTGTGGTACACATCATAATAATACATGATTCCTTATATGGAATAATTTGGATATTTGTGGAATCATTATGTCAAATAAATGGGATGAGGGAATCGTTTTATGATCATGGATTGGACATTGGGCAATATTCTGGACCTGACGGGAAAAACAGCCATTGTCACCGGTGGAAACAGCGGCATCGGATACAGTACTGCGCGGGAGCTGGCCAGAAGTGGCGCAAGTGTTGTCATTGCGACCAGGAGCAAGAGTCGCGGCGAGGCTGCGGCAACCCGCATCAAAATGGAATGCCCCGCGGCAAAGGTAAAATCCGAAGTTTTGGACCTGGCTGATTTATCCTCGGTGGAAGCTTTTGCAGTCCGGTTCATGGCGGCGCATCCCGTATTGGACATCCTGGTGAATAATGCCGGTGTCATGGCCATACCGAAAAGGGAAGTCACACGGAATGGTTTCGAAATGCAGGTGGGCACAAATCACATTGGGCATTTTGCCTTGACGGCACGTCTGATGCCGGCATTGATGTCATCCAGAGATGCCCGGGTGGTCACCGTTTCCTCCATGGCCGCAAGGTCTCCTGAAAACATCAATGACTATATGAGTGAAAAGGAATACAAACCCATGGCGGCCTACGGGAAGTCAAAAATCTCAAACCTGCTGTTTGCCATGGAATTGTCCCGAAGGCTGCAGAAAACAGGCATCAGGAGCATTGCCGTCCATCCGTCCGTTTCCGCCACGGATCTGTTCAAAACCGATTCGGTTCCATTGGGTGGCATGCTGAAGGCCCTTCTGAAGGCTTTCGCGCTTTCTCCGGAACAGGGCGCGATGCCGACCCTGTTTGCCGCAACATCGCCCGAAGCGCAAAACGGAGCCTTTTACGCACCTGTCCGGTTCAAGGGGAAGGACAAGCTTGTTCGCACCGAAAAGCCGTTTGGGATTTCTGAAGACAGGAATGCCGCGAAAACCTTGTGGAGTCAATCAGAAGGCTGGACAGGCCTCAAGATTGATCCGATGCTTGCCCGGCCGCAAGTCAAGTCGCAAGTCTAGCTGCATGCCCCGCCGTCTATCCGGCCGCCTGCCTGATTGCGAGGACGGCCCGCCTGAATGCGGCTGCCTGGTCGGGGTGATCAAATATGTCTCCCCCGGAAAACACCTGGATGCCCCAGCTTGGCAAGTGCGCTTCCGCCGCCGAATCAAGGCTTTGCGGAAAATCCTGATAATCCAGAATCAGCTGGATTTTTTTCCCGGGCGGAATGAAACGCCCTGAATCCTCCAGATATTCTTTTCCCCAGGAACCTGCGCGTCCGGATTTCGCAGCATAGATGAGCGGAGTGAAAACATCGATGGCATCGGCCAGCATTTGATAGTCCTGCGCAAAAATGCGACTGAGCGCCCCATTGAATTCTTCCGGCTTCCATGGGCACATATAGGCGCCAATGATGCAGTCCGGGTGGCGGAATCGGATGAGTTCCGCGTAATGCAGGGCATGCCCTGAGATTCTTGCGCACTTGTGCGCCATCCATTCTTTTGCGAAAAGATTGAGAATCAATGCCGGGCTGTCTGCGTCAATGCCGGTCTTTTCACAGAAATCATCGATGCACGATTTACAGAAACAGCTTTCCTGCAGATCCGGATTTGGGGTCTCGAACCATCCGGCGTATGTCAGGTAGTCCAGCCAAATGCCACGAGGCTTGAACTGGCTGATGCCTTCCGCGAGGCATGCCTCGGTTTCGGCGAGGAACTCTTTGTTTGAAAGGCATACGCCTTGCACCAGGCTTCCATAGCGGATAGGTTTGCCGTCGATCCCAATCGGGATCAGTCCGGGATGTTTGCCAAAATCAGCGCGGAATGTCTGGAACTCGACACAGGCCGCCAGGCCGTGTTCCTCGCAGTTCGCGAAGGCCTGCGGGTCGAACCCGTGGAACCAGACCGCATTGGCGCCATAGTCCTGCAGAATGGCGGCATGACTGAGCGATGCCGCACCATACGGGCCAAACAACATGTCATCTGATGTCTTTTTCAACTTCATCTCCTCGCTTTTCCAAAACACATCGCCTTGTTTCCTTTGACTGGTACTGTTTCCCACCATGCGGCGGTCAAGCCGCATCACGGTTCCGGTTTCACCTTTTCCTTGTCTTTGCCTGAATGACAGCCAACAGCACCCTCACAACGGAAGGGTCGAATTGGGTACCGGAGCATTGCTTCATTTCGCTGACGGCTTCTTCTACACTTAATGTCCTGCCATAAGTCCGGTTGGCTGTCATCGCGTCATACGAATCCGCAACGGCGATGATTCTCGCCTGAAGCGAAATCGCCTCACCCGCAAGCCCCCTCGGATATCCTTTTCCATCCCATCTTTCCTGATGCTCCAGAACAAAATCGGCGATTGACGAAAACTCATGGACCGAACTCAGGATGCGATATCCGATTTCCGGATGTTTTTTCATTTCCTCCCACTCATCCGGATTCAGCGTGCTCGGTTTATTCAAAATCGTCCCGTCGATTTCGATCTTGCCGATATCGTGCAGGAGACCGGCCATGCGGATCTGCGCGACGGATTCATCGTCGTGGTTCATCCCCGAAGCGATGGCCGCACATAGTTCACTCACGCGGATCGAATGCAGCTGCTCCCTGCTGTGTTTTTCAAACAGGGCAGACATGATCAGGGTAATCGTCTTGCTCCTCATGCCGGCACTTTCGGATAATTTTTTTCTGTACATGAGATCTTCAGCGCTTTTGAAAACACTGTGCATGTTTTCATCCCTGGTGGTTTTGGTTTGATGCCCCAGGGAAATGGAAATGTCCAGATCGCACATTTTTTCTTTTCTTGACAAGTCCGTGATTCGCGCCACAAAATCCTCCGCTTCCGAGGAAGTTGTTTTCGGAAGCAGGACAACAAATTCATCACCCCCGAACCTGGCCACGATATCATCGGCCCTGCATCCCATTTTGAACACTTCAGCCGTCTTTTTCAGCAACTCGTCGCCCATGTCGTGCCCAAAGGAATCATTGACAAGCTTAAGCCCGTTCACATCCCCCATGACAATGCTGATGGGAAGGTTTCTGTCCGTATCAAGCCTCTTGAGCTCCTCCTCGTAGAATCTCCGATTGTAGAGCCCTGTGAGCGGGTCATGATAACTCAGGTCCCTGAATCTCTCCTCGCTGTCCCGCAAGGCGTCTTCCACGCGCTTGCGGGCTGTGATGTCGGTATCATTGCCATGATACCCTTTCAGGCTCCCGTCTTCTCTCAGGAGCGGAATGCCGTTGGTGGAAAGCCAGACTGTGTGTCCGTCCTTGGCATGCGCCTCGTTTTCAAGGTTCTGAAACGGCTCTTTCCGCTTGAAAACGCCAAAAGCCGCATCTTTGAAAACATCCCGACTTTCTTCGGGATTGAGATCGTAGAAATGCATTTTCCCGACAAGCTCTTCCGCACTGTATCCCAACACGACTTCAACAACAGAATCGGCATATGTGTAAAGGCCCTGTTCATCTACTTCCCAGGTGAATATCCGGCTTTGCTCGCCAAGATGCCTGTATCGGATCAGGATTTCATTCAGTTCATACCTTGCCTGCGCGAATTCCGTTATGTCCCTGATGCTTCCCCATATTCCGATGATTTTGCCGTCGTCGTCATACAGCGGGTATTTTGCAGAAGAAGTCCATTTCTTTCCCCCGTCCGGCATGTCCAGTGCTTCGACCTTGCCTGTAACCGGATTGCCGGTTTCGATGACGGACTTCTCGACTTCCAGTGCGTCCTGCGCATTGGAAACGGACAGGTAGTCAAAGTCGGTTTTCCCCGTCATTTCCGCAGGATCAGCGATGCCAAGCCTGCCGGACATGGACTGATTGACAAAGACATAGCGGAAATCCTTGTCTTTGAAATAGTAGGAAACATGGGATAGTCCCATGATGTTCTGAAACAATGAATGCTCGGAAATGGAAGGCATCCTTGTACCATCCCCTTTCAAACGAAGAACTCAGCTGTCGCGCCACGTCAACAATTCCTCAACTTTTCCGAGAATGGACGATACGGAGAACCCGTAGCCGGACATCACGAGCGGGCCAGGTGCTGAAGATCCGTATTCCGTTACCCCCAGCACCGCGCCCCGATCCCCGACATACTTGCGCCATCCGCCGGGAGAGCCTGCCTCGACGGCAAGCCGTATGGGCATGTTCTTCGGGAATACGGAATCCCGATATTCTGCGGTCTGCTCTTCAAAGATTTCCCATGAAGGCATTGAAACCAGTCGGGTGGAGATCCCCAGCGCCGCGAGCTGCAAGCCCGCTTCCGCGATCAGCGCCACCTCTGAACCGCTGGCGACCAGAAGAACCGAAGGCGCTTCAGGCCGCAGCTTGGCTCTTGTGCCCGCAGCAGTACCAGCACGGGGGTCGGCATCAGCTGTTGGTTTGGAACCGTGCCTGTCTTGAGCGGCGGGTCCGGCAGGAAGATCCGCCATCACATAGGCGCCATGCCGCAATCCATCCGCCGGAGCGCATGATGCGCGATCGAAGATAGGCAGTGCTTGCCGGCTGAGGATCAGGGCAGTGGGCCGGCTCATCGTTTCGAGCGCAAAGCGCCATGCGGCGACCGTTTCATTTGCGTCCGCAGGGCGCAGGACTTGAAGAAACGGAATTGCCCGCAGGGAGACAAGCTGTTCGACAGGCTGATGGGTCGCGCCGTCTTCTCCGAGGGCGATGCTGTCGTGCGTGAAGACATAAATGACCGGGAGATGCATGATGCAGGCAAGCCTGATGGCGGGTCTCAGATAGTCGGAAAAGGCCATGAACGTGGCTCCGAAAGGACGGAACCCGCCGTGGGCCGCGATTCCGTTCATCATGGCGCCCATGGCGTGTTCGCGGATCCCGAAATGCACGTTGCGCCCGGAGTAGTCCCAAGGGCCGGATGCAGCGCCCTGCATGTCGCCGGAAAAACGGGAGGGTGACTCGAAATTGCCCCCTCCTTTGATTTCGGTGTTCGTCGAGGGATTCAGGTCCGCAGAACCTCCAAACAGCGAAGGCACACGCATCGCAACAGCATTCAGAAACACTCCGGAGGCCGCCCTTGTGGCGATTCCCTTCGGATTCGCCTGAAAAACAGGAAGATCGGCATCCCAGCCGGCGGGAAGCCCGCCGCTCAAGCGCGATGTGAAGGAAGAGGCGAGATTCGGGAATTCACGAAAGTATTGGGTAAAACGAAGGTTCCACTCCTCGTTGGCTTCCTCTCCCTGGCAGGCAATCTTTCTGGCATGCTGCCTGACCGGTTCGGGGACGAAGAAATCGGGTTCGGAGGGCCATCCGAGCTTTTCCTTCGTCCGAGCCGTCTCTTCTGTTCCCAATGGCGATCCGTGTGCTTCATAGCTGTCCTGTTTTCCCGGAGACCCAAATCCGATATGGGTGCGAATCAGCAGGAGGGAAGGCCTGCCTGTTTCCATGATGGCCTCGGACAAAGCCAGGTCGATTGCTTCCAGGTCGTTCCCGTCTTCGACCTGCACGGTGTGCCAGCCATATGCCCGGAACCGCTGCCCGATGTCTTCGGTGAAACTCAGCTGCGTGGATGCGGACAACGTGATCCGGTTGTCATCATAGAGCGCGATCAGCTTGCCAAGCGCCAGATGCCCCGCCAGGGAGGCTGCTTCGGATGCCACGCCCTCCATCAGGTCGCCGTCGCTGCAAAGCACATACGTGTGATGGTCCACGATATCGTGGCCGGGCCGGTTGTAAACGGCCGCAAGATGCGCTTCCGCAGCCGCCATGCCCACGGCGTTGGCGAAACCCTGGCCCAAAGGGCCGGTCGTGGTCTCCACGCCAGGGGTCACGCCTCGTTCGGGGTGGCCTGGCGTACGGCTTTTCCATTGGCGGAAACGGCGCAGTTCTTCCAGCGGGAGATCGTATTGGAACACGTGAAGCAGGGCATACAGCAACGCGGAACCGTGACCGGCCGAGAGGACGAAGCGATCCCGGTCAGGCCACTCCGGATGCGATGGGTTGAAGCGCAAATGCCTTGACCACAGCGTATATGCCATGGGAGCCGCACCCAGCGGAAGGCCGGGATGTCCGCTGTTCGCCAGCTGGATCGCGTCGACGGCCAGGAAGCGCAGGGTGTTGACGGCCATCTCGTCAATCGGAGAGGGGAACGAAACATCATCTTCCCATGGCTCCGGACATGTTTCTTCGTGATTTGAAAATGCATCCATCAGGATCTCCTTTGAAGCAAGACCGGCTTGAGGATTGACGCCGATTTCTTTTTTTATCCACTGGGCAGATATTGAAACAGGCAACACCCATGCAGCAAACAAACAGAAAACGGTTTTGGGCTTCCGCCGCGCCATGCTATAATGAATCCGCATGAATGCAGGATCCATGCGGGGTGATGCTGTCAATTTTCCGAATATGATTCTGGTGTAAAGACTCACTTTTGTGAGTTTTTATGCGGGATGTCTCAGACATCCTGCATGGTGAAGGCACATTTTGTGCCCTCACCACACCAAATCACGTGATTTTGTGCCCTCACCACACCAAATCACGTGATTTGGTGCCATCCGGCGGCATTTGCCGCCGGATGCATGCAAGTTGCAAAATGCAACTTGCATGAAAAAGTCGAAAATCGACTTTTTGCACGAGAATCAAATATGGCCTTCAGGAGGAATCATGGGTGTTCGCAGATTGTACGTGGAGAAAAAGCCGGGTTTCGATGTCGAGGCCGGCGGATTGCTCCGGGAGCTGGCCGGGAACCTCGGCATTTCCGGATTGGAAGGCGTACGGATCCTGCAGCGGTACGACACGGAGGGGATTCCGCCTGTCGACTACGAAAAGGCCAGGATTCTCGTATTTTCCGAACCGCCCGTGGATGAAATCCATGACGAGGCCTTTCCGCTTGCGGATGATGAAAAAGCCATCGCCGTCTCTTTCTTGCCCGGACAATATGATCAGCGGGCAGACTCCGCCGCCCAGTGCATTCAGCTGATCAGTCTTGGAGATCGGCCCAGTGTAAGCGTCGCCCGCATCATCTGCCTGCGCGGCGCGATTTCCGATGCGGATTTGGATCGTATCCGCCATCATGTGGTCAATCCCGTTGAAACCCATCTGGTTTCCATGGAGAAACCCGCCACTTTGCAGACTGTATACCCGGTTCCGGCGGACGTGGCCGTCGCGCACGGATTCTGCGCATGGAACACCGAAGGCCTGAGTGCGTTTGTGGATGAAATGGGTTTTGCCATGTCTGTGGAAGATCTGCAGTTTTGTCAGCAATACTTCCGGACAGAGGAAAAACGGGATCCGACGATAACGGAATTGCGCATGATCGACACCTACTGGTCCGATCACTGCAGGCATACGACATTTCTGACTGAAATCGACAGTGTTTCCTTTCCCGGGGGTCCGGTCGGAACCCGGATCGAGGAGATCTGGAATCTGTATCTGCAAACGCGTGAAGAGGTGCATGCCGGAAAGCGGAAACCCATATGCCTGATGGATCTTGCCACACTCGGCATGAAGGCCCTTCGCAGGAAGGGCATTCTGGACAACCTGGACGAATCGGAGGAAATCAATGCCTGCAGCATTGTCGTGAAGGCGGATGTGGAAGGGCGTTCCGAAGAATGGCTTGTCATGTTCAAGAATGAAACGCACAATCATCCCACGGAAATCGAGCCGTTCGGCGGGGCGGCCACCTGCCTTGGCGGGGCCATCCGTGATCCGCTCTCCGGCAGATCCTATGTGTATCAGGCCATGCGCGTGACGGGCGGCGGCGATCCGACCCTGCCATTCTCCTCGACCCTGCCCGGAAAGCTGCCGCAGCGCGTCATTGCGACATCGGCAGCGCATGGGTACAGTTCCTATGGCAACCAGATCGGACTGGCAACCGGGCAGGTATCGGAGGTTTACCATCCCGGCTATGTGGCCAAGCGCATGGAAATCGGCGCCGTGGTCGGCGCGGCACCCCGCGGCAATGTCTGCCGCCTGCGGCCGGACGAAGGGGATATTGTCATCCTGCTGGGCGGGCGCACAGGCCGTGACGGCTGTGGCGGTGCCACCGGTTCCTCAAAGGAGCATACGGAGGAATCCCTTGCTTCCTGCGGGGCGGAGGTGCAGAAAGGGAATCCGCCGACCGAACGGAAAATCCAGCGCCTCTTCCGGGATCCGCAGGTAACCCGCCTCATCAAGCGCTGCAACGACTTCGGGGCAGGCGGCATAAGCGTTGCCATCGGTGAACTGGCGGATGGTCTGGATATCAATCTGGATGCGGTTCCTAAAAAATATGAAGGCCTGGACGGCACTGAATTGGCCATATCCGAATCCCAGGAGCGCATGGCCGTCGTCGTGGCGCCGGACAGTGCAGCACCCTTCGTGGAAGCGGCGCGCCGGGAAAACCTGGAGGCGGTCAAGGTCGCGGTTGTCACATCGGAAAACCGCCTCCGCATGCGGTGGCGCGGTAAGACGATCGTGGACGTGAGCCGCGCGTTTCTCGACACCAACGGGGTCAGCCAGCATGCGGCCATTGCGGTGGAAGAGCCGGACCCGGGCCTTTCCCCTTTCGACAGGGCGCCGGAGGGGTTGGGAGGCCATGGTCCTTCATTGGAAGAAAAATGGAGAACAAACCTGGCCAGGCTGAATGTGTGCAGCCAAAAAGGCCTGGTGGAACGTTTCGACAGCACCATTGGATCGGGCACCGTGCTCATGCCCTTTGGCGGCCTTCACCAGATGACGCCGGCGGAAGGCATGGTCGCCAAGCTCCCTGTCCTGAGCGGACAGACCAACACAGGCACGGTCATGTCCTTTGGGTTCAATCCGGACATTTCATCGTGGAGCCCTTTCCACGGCGCAGTCTATTCTGTGGCGGAATCCTTGGCTAGGCTTGTCGCCTGCGGGGGAGATCCACGCCAGGCGCGCCTGACGTTTCAGGAATACTTCGAGAAACTCGGCAAGGACCCGGCACGCTGGGGCAAACCGCTCAGTGCGCTCCTGGGTGCCTTCTGGGCGCAGCTTTCTCTCGGTGTGGCCGCCATCGGCGGCAAGGACAGCATGTCCGGGACATTTCGGGACATGAATGTCCCGCCGACCCTTGTTTCCTTCGCACTGGCGCCTATGGACATCCGCCAGGCTGTTTCGCCTGAATTCAAGCAACCGGGCAGTACCGTCGTGCTGCTCCCGGTGCAGAGGGACAGTGTCGGCCTGCCAGAGCTGGATGCATTGGGGAGAACATTCGATGCCGTTCATCGTGCCATGGAAGGCGGGCATGTGCTTGCCGCCTCTGCCGTCCGTTTCGGCGGCATCGCAGGTGCCGTCTCCGTCATGGCCTTCGGCAACCGGATTGGTCTGCGCATGCCGGATGCATTCCCGGAAACCCGCTTGTTCTGTCCGGATCCCGGCGCACTCATCCTGGAACTGCCCGCAGGCCGCGCACCGGATGAAGTGCTGAAAGGGATCCCTCTCGTTGTTTTGGGTGAGACGCTGAATGAGGCTGTCCTGCAAATCGGCAGCCTGCGCATGCCCCTTGCCGGGCTGGAAAGCGCATGGACAGAAACCCTGGAGACCATC
>JANYKF010000424.1 GCA_025361665.1 Clostridiaceae bacterium | reverse complement strand
GCGGCACGGAATCACCGACCCTCATTATATCGGATTGGCGGATTGCCGGCAATCACCCTCTTTCTGGGTTGCAGCCGCACAGGAATTGTTTGCAAAGCCCTTGCGGGTGTGTTGCATGTCAATTTGCACAATGATATGATGATTGCAGGAACAGGCAGGATTCATTTATACCGCTGAAAAAGGCTGAAAATTGTTCTGTTGCCATGAAACCCTCGCTGATGCCGAAGAGGAGAAGCAGATGAGCAACGTAATCAGGATCAATGCGTGCCTCTATTCGCGCATGGGGTACGGAAGAAGTCGAAATACGGCGGATTTCTACATGAACGGCCGGTTCGTTTCCGAACCGGGCCTCGACAACATCCAGGCCTCCCTGGAAAACAGGGGAAGCGATTACCTGTTCACGGTGGCCGAAAACATGGACAATGCCGCGGATGCCTCCACGAACGTCGTCATCAACAAGGAGGTTGCGCGGCTGCACGAGAAGATTACCGCCCATGGCGGCGACATCACGTCCAAAACCCGTGAATTGTCTTCGTGCATCGGGGATGCATCCAGATTGCTGGAAAGCATTCTGGAGATGAACCATACCCCCCGGGAAGACGACCGCTGGCGGGTCGGATTTTCAGGGCTCCTCCTGGCAGACGGGTGTGCGGTTGCCGCGACCGTCGGGAAGGGTCATGCCTATCTGATGCGGGAAGAGACGTTCATCCCATTGGCAAGGGAAAGCACCAAGCGGGAAAAATTGGTCCGTCTGGGTGTATTGACGGAAAAGGACGCGGAACGCAAAGACCTTGTCATACCGGAAGAGAACGAAGAGAATCCTGAAGAGGCCGAAAGCCCGGTCATTCTGTCAGAACCCATGCCCTTCTGCGAACATGATACGTTTCTCCTGATCAGCCAGGGGGTATTTGAATCTCTTGGCGAGGAACGGTTGGAAGACATCCTTGCGGCAGGCGGCGAAAGCGTGGACCTTTCCGGTAAAATCGTGGCTGAGGCAATGAAACGGACCACGCAGGGCGATCTCACCGCAATGGTGGTGCAAATTGAAAAGATCTACGACATACAGGGAGCGGCCCGCCGCCCGATGCTGAAGTCCCGTGTGGACGCACTGAGCAAAACGCCGGCTGTCACCTATAAATACAACCGCAAGCCGAAAGCGCGGGACAATGTTCTGTTCGCCGGCCTCTTCGCCTTGACGGTGGTGGTGGTTCTTGCCATCCTGTACATTCTGATCAGCTCCTTCTTCCCGGGTTCCGGAAGACCAAAGGCAGCGGCGACGGCGAAGCCCAGCGTGGCCGACATGGCGGCACCCACAGCGAGTCCGGCCGTGGTGGAGGCAACACCGATCGCAGCAGAGACCGCGACGCCGGTACCAACGCCTGTTGCGACGGCAATACCCGCAGAGTCGCAAACCTATATCGTGCAAAAAAAGGACACCATGAGCGGGATTGTGAAAAAATTCTACAATGACATTTCACTGATTGATGCCCTGGCTGCCTACAACAACATATCCGATCCTGCCAAGCTGCAACCCGGCGACATATTGAAAATCCCTCCAGTTGAGTCGCTGAAATGACATATGACTCATGCCCGCTCCAGCAGCCTGTTCATCAGATGATGAGCCTCCGGAAGGTATAGACCCGTGTCAGCGCTGGATTCCGTAAAACAGGCGCCTTGTCCGTCGACAGCCAGGTTCTTCCGGCTGTCGTAAAGCAGGAATGGCACGGGGACCCTCGTGTGCGTGCGGATACCCACCGGGGTTGGATGGTCCGGCAGGATCAGCATCCGGAAATCGCCAAGAACAGGCAATCGTTCCAGCAATACCGACAGCAGTTCCGCGTCGATGCGCTCAATGGCAGATGTCTTTTCTTCTGCCAGCCCTTGGTGGCCGCATTCATCCGGTGCTTCCACATGGATATAGACAAAATCAGACCGGCTTGAGAGTTCTTCCAAGGCAGCTTCCGCTTTGCCGCGATAATTCGTATGCAGGTTGCCCGTGGCGCCGGCCACATCAACAGAGGTCATGCCTGCCGCAAGGCCGATGCCCTTAATCAAGTCCACGGCGGATATGACCGAACCCTCCATTCCGAATACATCATGGAACAAGGGCAGGACGGGGCGCCTCCCTTGTCCCCACAGCCAGATGGCATTGGCCGGATTCAACCCGCGATCCCTGCGCGCCCGGTTTACCGGATGATCCGCCAGGATGGGAAGTACTCGCTCCATGAGGTCGAGGACTGTCCCGGAACCGGGACCGGCCGGGAGCCAATCCGCCACGGGACGGCCGCTGATGTCATGGGGCGGGGTCAGGCGGATGTCAAGAGGTCCTCCCTGCCACAGCATGCAGTGCCGGTAACTGATGCCGGGGTGGAAGGACCACGATTCCGCATCCAGGGCGGTCGCGAGGGCCAATACCAGTTCACGGGCCTCGTTCGTCGTGATCTCCCCGGCGCTGTAATCCTCCATGGTCCTGTTTTTCAGGGAACCCGATCCACCCAGCGTGACCAGGTTGCAGCGGAGCGCGGTATCGTCGTCACGCATGGAGAGACCCATGCTGATGGCTTCCAGCGGGGAACGGCCTGTGTAATGCTCAACCGGCGAGTATCCGAAGACAGACAGGTTGGCGACATCGCTCCCGGCGGGCAGACCATCGGGAACCGTCTTTGCGAGTCCGGCCTGCGCGGTTTTGAAGAGGTGATCCATATGGGGCTTGAACGCTGTTTCCATCGGTGTTTTGCCGCGCAAGGCCGGAACGGGGACGTCGGCCATGCCGTCGCAGAGCAGTGTGATGTATTTCATCGGCATCTCCCTCTTTCGTTGTCTGTTCCAACCCTAACACATGCATGAAACGGGCGTCAAGGTGTTGCGAATCCGGTCGAATCTGGTATAATCAAGCATATGGCAGTATTCGGCGACGGACATCACGGCGCCAAGCCGTTGACAACAAAACAGGAGGTTCTTATGGCCAAGGTTTCCGGAGATATGATCATCATGGATGTGCTTCGGTTGGATCGCACGACCGCACCCATCTTCATGCAGCACGGCATGCATTGCCTCGGATGCCCCTCGGCATCCGGCGAGAGCATCGAGGATGCCTGCGCGGTGCACGGCATCGATTCCCAAAAACTCATTGACGCACTTAACGCGCACCTCGCTTCGTAAGGAACGGGCGATCGCGCCAATGAACGAATTCATCCGCGTTTCCGCATGCCGGAGTCCAATGACTCCGGCATGTCCGCGTTTTTGCGGCAATCCAGCCCGATGAAATCATACCACCGATCCCCATGAAGAATACCCGAGGTGATTGCATGCCATACCACCGATCCCAATGAAGAATACCCGAGGTGATTGCATGCAAATTGTCGAAATCTCCAGGATTCTGGAAGCCCATCTCCACACGGTGGACCATGACCCGGATCTGGATATCTGTTCCGCCTGCGGAGCGGATTTAATGAGCGATGTCATGGCTTATTCAAAGGAGAACGCGATGATGATCACCGGCCTTGTGAACCCTCGGGTCATCCGGACGGCGGAAATGACGGATATTCGCGTCGTGGTGTTTGTCCGCGGAAAAAACCGCAGGGCCGCATGACCGACTTGGCGGAGGAAAAGGGCGTCGCTGTCCTGTCAACGGCCCTGCCGATGTTTTCGGCATGCGGGAGGCTCTATCAGAACGGCATCCGGGAAGTGGGTTTCGGAGCCGGCATGGGACTGCCCAACATCAAAAGGCACGCGGACCAGCTGCGCATCGAAACGTCGCAGGGCCATGGCACCACGGTCCACATCGTTGTCCGCTTCAAGTGAGGATGCTGCCGGAACGAAGCAGTTCAGCCCTTCCTTCGGGCGCGGTAAAATCCTCCTTGCGCTGCTGCGGACATGAAAGACCTCCATCTGCCGCGCCGATGCGCGGACATTCCGGAGCATGCACCCGGAAGCAAGGAATACCTGTTTTCTCGTCAATTCCGATACCCATCATCTTTGGAACATCTCGGAGTCGGGGAATGCGGTTCTCGTGCCGGAATCTTCCATTGCGGCCATTCTGCCGGCCCTTCGGGAAGGGAAAGGATTTGCTTGAGAACGGCCTTCAGGAATGTGACACGGAACGGAACCGGTTTTGCATGAAATTCCATTCATGTGATACAATGCACGGGAATGCGAACGGCGCGGAGCGTCAGGGAGGCGGACGGCAATGCATCTGGAACAGGTCGCAGGGATGGAATGGCTTTCGCCCGACGTCATCCGGATGGTTCTCAAGTCGGAAAGGCTTGTCTCATCCGCAAAACCAGGGCAATTTCTAAATGTGCGGTGCGGGGACTCGTATCGGGCCTATCTCCGCCGGCCCATCAGCATTTGCGATGTGAACCGCGAATCCGGCACAGCGGACATTGTCTTTCAGGTTCGCGGCGCAGGCACGGAACTGCTGGCCGGCGTGAAACCGGGTGAGTTCGTCGATGTCATGGGCCCGCTCGGAAACCCGTTCAAGCCCGTTCAGCCCGGCGGGAGCATGGTTGTTGTCGGGGGCGGCATCGGTTCGTTTCCCCTTCTCCTCCTGCTCCGCACCATGCCGGAAGTCCGCCGGAAGGCCCTTCTCGGGTTCAGAAGCCACGAAGCCGTGGTGTTGGAGGAAGCGTTTGCCTCCAACAGCGAACGGCTTGAGATCGCCACGGATGATGGAAGCCATGGCCAGGCAGGATTTGCCACCAACTTGCTGGAGCGTTGCCTCGAGCAGGAAAAGCCGGACTGTGTCTATGTGTGCGGCCCTCTCCCCATGATGAAGGCCGCGGTGGGGATTTGCATGCATCACGACGTTGCCGTTCAGGTTTCCATGGAACAGCGGATGGGCTGCGGAGTAGGCGCATGCCTTGTCTGCGCCTGCAAGACAAGGGACGGGGAGGGCTTCGCCTATACCCACGTCTGCAGGGAAGGCCCCGTGTTCGACGGGCGGGAGATCGTGTTTGATTGAGGAGGCACCCATGTCGGCGGAAAAGACAGCGGATCTGCGGGTCAACGTGGCCGGCCTCCGCATGAAGAACCCTGTGATTGCCGCATCCGGCACCTTCGGGTTCGGACGGGAATATGCGGAATATTTCGATTTGTCGCTGCTCGGCGGTATTTCTGTGAAGGGCCTCACGCTGGAACCGCGGATGGGAAACCGCCCGCCTCGCATCGCGGAAACACCCGCCGGTGTCCTCAACAGCGTCGGCCTGCAGAATCCGGGCGTTCATCGGTTCATCGAGCGGGAAATCCCGTTCCTGCGGCAATATGACGTGGCTGTCATCGCCAATGCCTCCGGCAGTACGGTCGCGGATTACGAGGCGATCGTGGAAATCCTGTCTGACGCGGATGTGGACTGCATTGAACTGAACCTGTCCTGCCCGAATGTAAGGCAGGGCGGCATGACCTTCGGCAGTTCGGCCTGCGGCATCACCGAGGTCGTGACGGCTGTCCGGAAAAAATGCCGAAAGCCCCTCATGGTCAAACTGACGCCTAATGTCACGGACATCACGGAAATCGCCCGGGCGTCGGAGGCCGCGGGGGCGGACTCCCTGTCCCTGATCAATACGGTTCTTGGCATGGCCATCGACATCGAGACCCGTCGGCCGGTTCTCGGCAATACGGTGGGCGGACTCTCCGGACCGGCCGTGAAACCAATCGCCCTGCGAATGGTCTGGCAGGTCGCCCGTGCGGTAGCCATCCCCGTTGTCGGCATGGGCGGCATCTCATCCGGATCGGATGCCGTGGCGTTCATGCTGGCCGGCGCTTCCGCAGTGATGATCGGCACGGCGGGTTTCGTGGACCCGATGGTCTGGCCCCGTACGATCGGTGAGATCACGGAATACCTGGATAAACACGGTTTTTCCGGAGCCGGAAAATTGACCGGCGCCTTGGAATTATGGTGAAAATCGGGCGGGTGCCAATGGGAGGATTCCATCATGAATGACAATATTGCCAAATGGCTGTTTGAGACATCAGCTGTCCGGGTTTGCCCTGAAAACAAGCCGTTTTGGTATACATCGGGCCGCATCGGGCCCTTTTACGTCAACACCCATTTCCTATACGGCAGCGAGGAAAAGGCGAATGCCCTGCTGAAGCGGATTGACGGGCTTGTATCGGACAAAGTCGGCTGCAGTGGCGAGATGGAGGCGTTGATTCTTGACAATCTAGGGGATGATCCCATATTCCGGGGCGTCATCAACGCCATCGTCGAGAAAATCGAATCATCGGTGGACGTGTCAAGGGTGGATGGCATCTCCGGCGGAGAGCGGCGCGACTGGTTTTTTTCCCTTGCGGTCGCGCACCGCCTGAAGAAACCTCACCTGACCCTGTTCAAGGACATGGAGGCCGTTTTGTATGCGGGCCGCGGTCCGGCGGCGACCCCGAACCTGCCGGCACCCGATTCGTCCGTGAC
>JANYKF010000120.1 GCA_025361665.1 Clostridiaceae bacterium | reverse complement strand
CATCCTGAACATCGGCCGCATCATCAACCTGTTCCAGCGCGGCATCGCTTCCATGGACCGGCTCAACGAGGTCTTCCTGGCGGAACCGGACATCCGGGACCGGCCGGGTGCCGCGGACCTCCCCTTCACAGGGGAGTTGGCCATTCGGGATTTGTCATACACCTATCCGGGAACGGAAAAACCAGCCCTTGAAATCCGTTCCTTCGATGTTCCAACCGGTTCCACCCTCGGCATCATCGGATTGACGGGCTCCGGGAAAAGCACCTTGGCCAACCTGCTCCTGCGGGCCTACGATACGGACACGAACAGCCTCCTGCTGGATGGAAGGCCAATTTCCGGCTATACGCTGGAAAGGCTCAGGACCGGCATGGGCTATGTGTCCCAGGAACCGTTCCTGTTTTCCGCCACCATCCGGGAAAACATCGCGGGTTTTCAAACGGGCTGGTCGGATGAGGAAATCCGCAAGGCGGCTTCAGACAGCTTCCTCCTTCACAGCATCGATGAAATGCCGGATAGCCTTGACACCCTGCTCGGGGAACGCGGCATCAATCTCTCGGGCGGACAGCGCCAGCGTGTGGCGATAGCCCGAGCCCTCCTGCGCGACACGCCGGTCCTGATTCTCGACGACGCGCTTTCGGCCGTGGACACGATCACCGAGGCGCGCATCCTGGAAAATCTGACTCGACGTCGAAAAGGGAAAACCACCCTCCTGATTTCCCACCGCATTTCCGCCGTGGCCGGCGCGGATCAAATCCTCGTCCTGGATGGCGGCCGGGTCGTGCAATCAGGTTCCCATATGGAATTGCTGCGGGAAGGAGGACTCTACCGTGAAATTCACGACGAACAGGAAGAAGACCGGACGCGCCTCATCCGCGGCCTCTGAAAGGACCGGACGCGCCTCATCCGCGGCCTCTGAAAGGACCGGGTCAACCTCATCGGCAGCCGCGGGAAAATCGGTGCCGGATACCACGCTTGCACCGCCTCCGATAGCCAGGGAGGTGAAGCGCCACATCCTCCGCGCCTTGTTCGGTCTTTCCCGTCCCTGGTGGAAAAAATTCGCCCTGGCCATCGGGTGCATCCTGCTCATGAATGGGGCCGCCCTGTTGAAGCCCTGGCTGCTGAAAGTAGTGATAGACGATTTCCTGATAGGCGGAAAAACACAGACTTTCTGGTACAGCCTGACAATCATGGCAATCCTATATGTTGCGGCTTCCCTGGTCGGAGGAATTTTCGCCTGGCTGCAGGTGAACCTGGTGAACAGGGCCGGGCAGGCCATCATCCACGTTCTGCGATGCAAGGTGTTCCGGACCATCCTCCATCTGCCGCTCCCCTGGCTGGACAAGAATTCCTCCGGCCGTCTCATCACGCGTGCCACCAACGACATTTCGGAAATCGGGGAGTTCTACACGGATGTCACGGTCAACATGATGAAAGACGTGCTGCTTGTTCTCGGCATCATCGCGGCCATGTTCGCGATGAGCATCCGCCTCTCACTCATCTCCCTGGCCGTGATCCCGGTAATGGCCATCCTCGTGTGGCTGATCAAAAACCGCATCCGCAGGAATTTCTTCAGCATGAAGCATTTCATCGGGCGCATCAACGGGTTCATAGCCGAAACCCTGTCCGGCATGCCGACCATTCAGGCCTTCCGGGTGGAGGAGGCGCGCAGCAGAGATTTCACCCACTTGAACGATGCGTATTTCAAGACCACCCTCACCCAGGTCCGGCTGAACAGTTTTCTGAAACCGGCTTCGGATGTGTTCCAGAATCTGGCCATCGCCATGCTGCTGGCCTACGGCATCGGGCAGGTATCCGGGGAAGCGCTCCCCGTCGGCGTGCTGTTCGCTTTCACCAGCTACATCAAACAGTTTTTCGGCCCCATTTCGGACCTGGCGGACAAATACAACAGCATCCAATCCGCCCTGGTCTCGGCGGAACGCGTATTCGGCCTGCTGGACGAAGAACCCATTCTCGAAAAGCCCTCAGCCGGGGAACCGATGCCGGAGGCGCAGGGCCGCATCGAGTTCCGCCATGTCTGGTTCGCCTATCAGGATGAGGATTGGGTGCTCAAGGATGTCAGCTTCACCGTGGAACCAGGGGAGACGGCGGCTTTCGTCGGGGAGACCGGCGCGGGGAAAACGACGGTCATGAATCTGGTCAGCGGTTTTTATGAGGCCCAGAGAGGCGAAATCCT
>JANYKF010000373.1 GCA_025361665.1 Clostridiaceae bacterium | reverse complement strand
GTCCGGTTTGGCCGAGTTGGCGGAGCAGGAGCTGTCGAAGCGCGAATTGGCGGCACAGGATTTGGCAGCACAGGATTTGGCGGCACAGGATTTGGCAGCACAGGATTTGGCAGCACAGGATTTGGCAGCACAGGATTTGGCGGCACAGGATTTGGCAGCACAGGATTTGGCAGCAAAAGGGTTGCAGGCGCAAGAGGCCTCGAAGCGAAAGATGATTCATGAACTGGAAAGCAGAATTGCGTTTCTCACCGGCATGGTTCTGGTGTATCGGGCTTTCCGCACCTATGTCGTCCGGTACGGAATCCAGGCGGAAAATGCGGGCTTGGCCGAATTGGCCGGGATTTGCAGGACCATCGCCTGGAAACCGCCTGAGACATTCCATCAGGCCATGCAGCTGATCCTTTTTGTCGGGCATGCCTTCTCGGCATACGCCGCCGTCAATTCCACCCTCACATACGGGAGGCTTGACGACATCCTGCTCCCGTATTACCTGAAGGATATGGTGAACGGCATTCTGGACGGGGAAAAGGCCGCCGCCATCATCAGCGATTTCAACTGCAAGAACAATCTGATCCTCGGCAGGGGTGAGCATCAGCTGAGCGGCAATGCCCCGACGGATACGGGATGGTTCAGGAACCCCACCTATGACACGCCGCAATATGTCATGATCGGCGGATACAGCAATCGGCATGAACATGCCGCCAACCCGCTGACGGAGATTTTTCTGGACTGCATCACACCCAGGTTTGAAAACCCGGTCTATGTATTCAGGCATACGAAAGATGTGAGAGGGGTCGTTTGGGAGAAAGTCTGCAACCTGCTCCGGCTGAACGCTTCACTCCTGATCTATAACGATGAAACGGAAATTCCAGCCATGATTCGGGCAGGCATCGGGAAGGCGGATGCGGTCAATTATACGATCCACGGGTGCAATTGGCCGGACATACCCGGTGACTATGCCGTCCGCGGGTACCTGGGCGATCTGCTGCCGAGGTGGATCCTGCGGGCCCTGCAGCCGGAAGACAGAACACCGGCGAAAGCGTACGGGAACATCGATGAAATCTATGGAGAGATGGCACGCCTGTACCGAGAAGAAGTGAAGAAGGTTTTTCACCAATATCGCGAGGATGTGGCAAAGGGTCCTTTTCGGGTGCCTGTCCGTCTGCAGGTGGCGGATTGCTTCATGAACGGAACGATCCGCCAGGCCAACAATTATGGGAATGGTTCCGTGAAGTATCCGGTCGTATACAATATATCCATCCGCAACATCGGCACGGCCGCAGACATGATGGCCGCCATCGAGCGTCTCCTGTTTGTCGACGGGACCGCTTCGCTGCCCATGCTGCTTGAAGCCCTGCGCAACGATTTCGCCGGATATGAGGCATTGCGGGGACAGTGCCTGCATGCGGAAAAGTTCGGATGCGACAACGATTTCGCGGACAAACACGCGACACGCCTGATGAATGTCTTTCTTGACATCATCGATGAAGAAAGCATGAAGGACGGTATCCGGGACGTGCATTGCTTCAACCTGACCATCACCGACATGGGACATATCCAGGAAGGAAAAAAGACCATGGCAACCCCGGACGGCCGTCATCACGGTGCGCCGCTGAGTGAAAACCTTTCACCGACGGCGGGAGTGGCCACCGGAGGGGTGACGGCCCTGATGCGATCCCTGGCCAAATTGCCTTTTCACCGCATCCATTCAGGAGCCTTCAACCTGAAAGTGCGAAAAGACTGGGTTTCCGGGGAAGCCGGCCTGAAACGGCTGCAGAACCTGCTCTCAACCTATTTTGAACTGGGCGGCATGCAGGTTCAGATCAGTGTCGCCGATTCTGCCGAACTGCGTGACGCCCAGGCACATCCTGAACATCACCGGGATCTGATGGTGAGAATAACCGGTTACAGCGCGGTTTTCGTGGACATGTGCGAAAGTGCGCAGGACGAGTTCATCCGAAGGGATGAAATGGGATGAGGGGCGACTGCACTGACCTCACAATCACTGAGGCAGGAATGATTTTTGTGCACTCACAGCAGCCTGCCGTTGGCTTTTCTCATTTCCAGGCCTTGCCCGGCCAGCAGTTGGCGTATTTTCTCCATCTCGGCAGGGCGCTTGATTTTGAGCGTCGTTGTCTTGATCAGTTCCCCCTGCGTGACGATGAAGTACCGGATGGCCTTATAGGCCGGAATGCCTTTGTTGAGCTGCTTGATCCCGGCATCGATGAACTTGCTCATTTCGGAAAGTGCAGGCTGCATGCCCGAAAGGCGCGGGTCCCCTGCGGATGCCGGTGCGGGCGCAGGCTCCGCGGCGTCTATGCCTTCCATGTCCAGCACGATTTTCGCGCAGATCTGGATGTCTCCATCAGCAGCCGGGTGGCCCCAGACGAATGATTCCTTGACATGGGGAATGGCGTTGAGCAGGGTCTCGAATTCCTCGGGAAAGGCTTTCTTGCCATTGCCCAGCACAATCATGGATTTGACGCGGCCCGTGATGCGCAGGATGCCCTTTTTGCTGAGGGTTCCCAGATCTCCGGTACGGAACCAGCCATCCTCGATGATGCTCTCCGCCGTGGCCTCATCGTCTTCATAATACCCCATCATGACATTCGGGCCCCGAACCAGGATTTCCCCCATCCCGTTCGCATCAGGCTGGTCAATCGCTACGTCGACATTTGCGATCGGCACACCCAGCGTGCCGGGGATATTGAGCAGGTCGCAGGTGCCCGCCGTCATGGGGGACGTTTCCGTGAGTCCATATCCCTGGAGGATGCGCAGCCCGAGACGGTCGAATCCAATCACGATTTGCGGGTCCAAAGGCGCCGCGCCGACAACGGCCAGCCGCAGATTGGGTCCGAGCGCCTCGAACACCTTCTTGAACAGAATCCGCCGCACATCAATTCCCACATGGCGCAGAAGGTCGGAAAGAACGAGCATCTTCGCAAAAAGCGCGGCTTTTCCGGATTTCCGGATGCTTTCCTGCACCTTCTTGTACATGGCGTCAATGATCGCCGGGACGGTGACAAGGATGGTGACCCCGTATTCCCGAATGTTCTGTGCGATGTGCTTGATGCCTTCGCAATAGGCGATGGTGATGCCGCTGTGAATCATGAAGAGGAAACCGACCGTGCCTTCGAAGGTGTGATGCAGCGGGAGCATGGACAAATGAATGTCCCCCGGACCTGCTTTCAGGATGCCCGTTCCGCTGGTCACGTTTTCCGCAAGATTCCTCTGGGAAAGCATGACCGCTTTTGAAAGCGCGGTGGTACCGGATGTGAAGAGCAGGACCGAGAGGGTATCCAAAAGGATCGGCGCGTCGATGTACGCGCGGTTCCCCTTTTCCAGCAGTTCTTTTCCATGCTTCATCAGGTCAGGCAGCGCCGTGTATCGGGAGGGGCGAACAGGGGGCTCCGGGAGCACTTCCATGCAGATGAAGCCGATATCCGGGAACACCTCGGCAAGAGACTGCATCATTCCGAAAAAGGCCGGGCTGAAACAGATCACTTCAACCTTACCCCGGAGAACCAGGTTCTGCACTTCGGCCAAGGGCAGGTATTTATCCAGGGGAACGACGACACCTGTGCCATTGACAGCCGCGAAGTAGCAGATTCCCCATTCATAGCGGTTTTCGCCGATGACGGCAATCCGCTTGCCGACCAGTCCCAAGTCATGAAAGGCAGTGCCTGCAAAGTTGACATCCCGGTTCAGATCTCCGTAGCTGCGGGTCGTCACTTTCATTTGTTCATCCTTGAAAAGGAATGCGGTGGCCTCTCCGTATGAAGCGGCGCTTTGCCGGACAAGTTCACGCAAATCCCCGACAGGCCTCAGCGGGTAACATCCAAGACCACGGGAAACCCGCCGGCCTTTCTCCTCAAAAACTGTTACGATTTTTCTCACGGGAAATCCCCTCGATCTTTCCTGCCATCCATGATATCCGCCATGTTCATCGGCCAACTCACGTCACTCTGCCATTTTACCCTATAAATGCGTCGAATCAATAACGGAAACCATAGAGCCAAGACGCATTTATAGTGGCTTCCTGGTGTTCGGGGCGAAGCATCTATGGTTTGCCCGTCGCATCCGAAAATCTGCAAGGATCACTTTATTGATTCCCATATTGCATCCCACCTTATCACATGCTCCTGACAGTGCCCAGAAATACTTTTCAATGAAGTTCCGCTATGAGAGACTGAGGGCAAAACATGACAACAGGCAAAACATGACAACAGGCAAAACATGACAACAGGCAAAACATGACCGGAGGTGACGC
>JANYKF010000507.1 GCA_025361665.1 Clostridiaceae bacterium | reverse complement strand
GGGATGCTGTGCGTTGGGATGCTGTGCGTTGGGATGCTTGCCGTCTTGCTTTTCATGCAAACCACCTCCGGACAGAAAGGTTTTTCCGAGCCCAATTGTGTGTTGCCCGAATAGGCTTTATTCCCAAGAGATCCGGTTTAGCGAATCGTTTTGTAGGAATCCAGATTCAGAATATCGCAGTGATCGCTGAATCCGGCCGGAGGAATCCCGAATCCCTGAATGGTCCGCGTCCAGAAATTCACCTGCCCAATCGTTGCAACGAGGATCGTGAACTGCTTTTCGGTAAACAGTCTTTTCATGGCTTCCAGCGTGTCCGTCCCGATGCGGATGGGTGTTGCTGTCAATTCCCTGGCATAGGCCAATGCCATCTTCTCCTGTTCCTGAAAGCTCGCGACATCCTCAAGGGAAACCAGGCCCTGGAGGGCGTGGATTTCATCATCCGTGATGCCCTCCCGGTCAAACCCGGCCGCATTCATGTCAATGCAGAAGGCGCAGGATGCTGAAAATGACACTTGCATGCGAACCAGCTTGAGCAGGCGTTTCGAGAGCCCATTCTCCTCATGGGCCACAAGGCTTTCCAGCACCCCGGCCCCAATGGCCGCCTTCGGATACCATGCCAGCAGGCGGGCAGCTTCCATCCGCTTGCCGGTCATTTTTTCAGAAATGCGGATTCCCATTTTCAAAAGCAGATTGATTCGCTTCGGTTCTTGAATGAATGCCATGCGGATCCCCTCCGGGTTGTCACTTCTTCCTGATTTCATGACTCACGCCCCACACATTCCGATAGAAAAATGATATCACTTCATCAGTCTACCCAACGTCATCCGATAGAATAAATGATATCATAAATTGAAACGAAATATTGGAGGGACAAGATGCCGAAATACATCATGGTACTCAATTGTGGGAGCTCATCCGCCAAGTTCAACCTGTTTTCGGTCTCCGCCGGAAACAAACTGCAGCCGGTCGTGCAGGGAATTACGGAGGAAATCGGCAATCCGGATAAAAGCCGGCTTAAATACGAGGAACAGGGACGGAAGTCCATTGTTCCGAGACCCATTGCCAACCATGGCGATGCACTGACCAGCATTTTCGAACTGCTGGCAGCCCTTGGCATCGATCGTGCCGAGATCTGCGCGATGGGCCACCGGGTTGTGCATGGCGGAGATCGGGAGACCGGGAGTGTCCTCATCGATGAAGGGGTCATCCGGACCATTCGGGACCTCATCCCGATCGCGCCGCTGCACAATCCGCCCAACCTGACCGGTATCGAACAAAGCATGAAGCTGCTGCCCGGCGTGCCGCAGGTAGCCGTTTTCGACACGGCTTTTCATGGCACACTGCCGGAATATGCCTGCCGATACGCAATTCCCGAAAAATGGTACCATGATTTCGGTGTGCGGAAGTTTGGTTTCCACGGGACTTCCCACATGTATGTCGCCCGCCGGGCCGCCAGTATTCTTGGCATTCCATTCCATGCGTTTTGCGGAATCACGGCACATCTCGGCAATGGCTGCAGCATCACCAAGATCCGCAACGGCTGCTCGGAGGACACCAGCATGGGTTTCACACCGCTGGAAGGCGTCGTCATGGGCACCCGTTCAGGTGATATCGACCCGGCGCTGATCAGCCACGTCACGGACCGATTGTCGGAAGACGGATCCATGAGCCGTGACGAAGCCTTCCGTTCCGTCATGCAGACGCTCAACAAGGAAAGTGGTCTCAAGGCGCTGGGCGGCACCAACATGATGCAGGATATCCGGAAGTGCGCCGAAATGGGAGATCAAGCCTCGGAGACAGTCATCGACATATACGCCTATCGGGCGGCTAAATACATCGGCCAATACTGGGCCACGCTTCCCGCCACCCATGCCATCGTGTTCACTGCCGGTCTGGGTGAAAATGAGGGATATGTCCGCCGGAAGATTCTCGGGTTTCTGGAAAGCCTTTCCTTTAGCCTTGATGAGTCAAAGAATGCCTTGCGGGGAGAAGAGGTCATCATTGCCACAAGCCGGCTGGAAACCCCGACACCTATCCGCGTCATGGTGATTCCGACCAACGAGGAGATCGTGATCGGATACGACAGCCTGTACCTTGGCTATCTCGGCCAACCTTTGCCGGACAAGTATCCCTTCGAAAGCGAGTAAGCAGCTTTACATGATTGCAGACTGAAGCAGATTGAAATTGATCATTCCATGGATTCACTGACTTTCCTTCATGATGGACCATTGGTCAAAGTAAGTCAAAGTCAGTATTGATTCTTACAAGTGAATGTTTGATTCTGGTGTAAAAACTCACTGTTGTGAGTTTTTATGCAGGATGTCTCTGACATCCTGCATGTTGAAGGCACATTTGGTGCCTTCAACACACCAAATCACCTGATTTGGTGCCATCCGGCGGCATTTGCCGCCGGATGCATGCAAGTTGCAAAATGCAACTTGC
>JANYKF010000312.1 GCA_025361665.1 Clostridiaceae bacterium | reverse complement strand
TTCCGTCAGGAGCAGGGTGGATGCTTCCGCCGGAAATACGGGAACCATGTCGATCGGGATGCCTATCATGCCCAGATAATTGACCAGGAAATCTTCCCCTGTTGAATGAAAAGGCTTGTAGACTTTCACGCCGACCGGTGTCCCGAGCGGGCCCAGCATGCCATCCGCCTTTGCCAGTGCCGCTCCTGCGGCAACGGCCATGGTCGCGTCCTTGGAAAGCGCGCCGTCAGGCGTGCGGACGGGGGCGGTCGTCCCATCGAAAGAGAAGCTGGTTCCCGTGCCTTGCCAGGAACCGCGCTGCGACTCACGGATGGGCGTTTGGATGGAGTGAAAGTCGAACAGCGTGATTTCCGGTGATTTTGCGAAAAGTGTCAGCCAGAGCTGCTCCGCATACCTGTCCAAGGTGTGCGATCCGAATGGATCCACCCATCCGCCGCGGTTCCCGCCGGGTTTGATGTTCTCGAAATACCGGAACACCTGGTAACTCTCGTAAGGCTGCAGATGCTGGGCGCCGTGTGCGGCATCCCGCGTTTCGTTGCCGGTGTAGACGCCCTCGACCATCGGGGGCTGGTCCTTCAGGTTGAAACCGAGCCCTTGAAAATGGTCGTACCAGTTGGGGTACTTGATGACCACTTCAACCTTGGGATTCGCCGTCCTCGCAGGTTCCAGGACCAGTTCCCTCAAAGCACGCGTCATCAGGTCCAGCCGGAAATCCGTCCAGCTCTTCTCCCCTTTGGCCTCGATGCATTTGGGACATTTGCAGTTTGTGAAAAAGAAGTCGTCGAAGACAATCTCATCGAACAATTTCGCGCTCATCGTCACAATTTCCCTGAGCTTGTTCCGATAGAACGGGTCTGAATAGCAATAGGTCCTGAAATCGTCGCTTTCATCAATCGTAACGGTAATCCCGGCGGATGCCGCAATGCCCTGCCCGTTGAAATAGGCGCGGAGTGCAGTCAGGGTGTCTTCATCCGGCACCGACATGTCCCGATGCGTCTCAATATACACTTTGCCGACCCTTGCGTATTTGTTCAGGTTTTCGAACCGCTCCACGAAAGGAGTGATGTCGCCATGAAGCGTGGCCGTTTCCAGCGCGCGGATGTAAAGCGCGGCGCGAAAGTGCTCATACCCGCTTTTGGCAACAGCGGGGATCCGGTCAGCTGCCTTCATGTTTTTCCACCTCGCTGGATTCCTTTTGTGCTTCGTCCATCGCTTTCTCTATTGATTCCTTTTGTGTCTCTCCTATCGCTTCCTCTTTTGATTCCGCTTTCGCTTCAGCCTTCGCTTCCGCTTTTTGTGAGAATTTCGAGAAAATGTCGCTTCTGTTGTTCCGCGGTGTATATTTGCTGTTTGAATTCTTCGCCATCGGCTTGCTCGGTCTGCCCACTTCCATCACCCCGTCATCCTGAATTCCTGCGGAAACACGGCCACAGTTCCGGATCCAAGACTATCATATTGACCCGTGGTTCACAATGAACTGTCTGCCAACAAAAAAGATTCCTGAAAAAGATTGATTCTCGTGCAAAAAGTCGATTTTCGACTTTTTCATGCAAGTTGCATTTTGCAACTTGCATGCATCCGGCGGAAAATGCCGCCGGATGGCACCGAATCACGTGATTCGGTGTGTTAAAGGCACAAAATGTGCCTTCAACATGCAGGATGTCAGAGACATCCTGCATAAAAACTCACAAAAGTGAGTTTTTACACCAGAATCAAGATTGAATGCCATTCCTTTCATATTGTTTTCAGTTTTCTCCTGTATTGTTAGAGCATGGGCCGCGGATCATGCGATTACGAACCGAAGTCAAATCAAAAAGCAGGAGGACAATATCATGAATAAGAAGAATTTTTTGAGGATATCCATTGCAGCAGGTGCAACCGTTGTCATCGCAACCGCGCTCTTTGTCAATGCTGCCGTGGGAAGTCCGTCGGCGGCTGGCAAGAACCGATCAGACGCTTCGAGCGGACCCACGGCGGCATCCGATTCGAAATCGTCCTCATCTGAACAATCGGCGGCGGTTTCTTCCACGACGGATCAGTCGGCGGCGGTTTCTTCCACGAAGGATCAATCGGCTGCGGCTTCTTCCGCATCGACAGAACCGACTTTCACGCTGAAGCAGCTTGCCGCCTACAATGGGAAAAACGGACAACCGGCTTATGTAGCCTATAAGGGCATCGTATATGACCTGACCGCCGTCAGCAACTGGAGTTCAGGCAAACATCACGGGATTTCCGCCGGAACGGACGTCACGGAAGTCTTTTCAGCCTCCCCTCACGCGGTATCGATTTTGAAAATGGGTTTTGTGGTTGGAAAACTGGTTTCCGAATCAGCAGCGGCAGTGTCTTCCAATGATGCCGGGTCGCCGGCCGCTATCGGAACCACTGTTTCAGTATCTGGCGTCTCTGCGGGCAGTGCGGCCAACTCCGGAACGACATTGAAAGTTTTCACCAAGGCAGATTTGGCCACCTACGACGCCAGTGGCGGGAAACCCGCCTATGTTGCATACAAAGGGATCGTATATGATTTGACGGCTGTCGGGACCTGGAGCAATGGCATGCATCACGGCGTCTCGGCCGGAACGGATATTACCGCACGATTCTCCTCCTCCCCTCATGCCGCATCCATCCTGAGCATGGGTTTCGTTGTGGGAACCATGGAAGGGTTCACGGGAACCATGCCTGTCCAGGCTGCTTCATCGCAATCCGGCACCTCAATTATATCCGGCAGCAATGGGGAACAGTATGGTGAAAGTGATGCCAATCAGGGTGACGACAGGGATGAAGACAGTGACAGCGAAGTCTGGGATGACTAGGGTTTCATCAGGATCATGATCCAATTCTGCGATCAGGATTATCACCCGATTCAGCAATCCATCTCGAACAACGCAAAGACACGGATGACAATGAATGGTATGATCAAATCAGCCTTGTGCGACGGAAGCCTTCAGAAGGCTTCCGTTTTATGCTGCGGTTGCGGATGCAGGCGCAGGAGGAGAGATTGACCATGCTTTTGCTGGCGGAAGACGATCCGAAGATTGGCAGATACCTTGTGAAGTTCCTGCAGCAGGACGGCTACAACGTCGATTATGCGGCCAATGGCGCGGAGGCGTTGGACTATGTGAAGATGAACGTGTATGAGCTGGTGATTCTGGACTGGATGATGCCCGAAAAAGACGGAATCTCGGTTTGCCGGGAATTGCGGAAAAATGGCTATGATGGGGGCATCCTGATGCTGACAGCCCGGGACACCCTGGAAAACAAGGTGGAAGGCCTCGAAGCCGGCGCGGACGATTATCTTGTGAAGCCTTTCGAATACCGCGAGCTGCTGGCCCGCGTCAAGGCTCTGGCCAGGAGAAGCAGGAAAACGCTGGCCGAAGACATCCTGAGAATCGGACCCTTTGCCGTCGACCGGGCTACGATGACGGTCAGCAAAGACGGATGCCATTTGAACTTATCAAAAAGGGAATACCAGATTTTCCAGTTTCTCCTTGAAAACCATGGACGCGTTGTCCCAAGGGAAACATTGCTGGATCGCATCTGGGGAATAGACGGAGAAGTGACGGCGAACAATCTGGATGCCCATATCCGCCTCCTTCGAAAAAAAGTGGAAACCAAGGGTGAACAGAAGCACATCCTCAACGTCCGGGGCATGGGCTATAAACTGGAGGCGTGAAGATGTTCAAGAAGCTGCAGCTGCAGATGACCCTTTCCTATACACTGATCCTTATCTCCATCCTTTTGGTGACCAATCTCTTCATTTATTTCCTGCTGCAGACATATAACGATTCTCAGATGTCGAACGAATCCGACAATATGCTGAACAGTTTGAACGGGTCTGACTCCGCATGGCTGACCGACACCGAATTTGCACCGAACGACGAGGGGGCTGGGACTACCGCACCCGGCCCTGTTGCCGAAACAGGGGATGGCTCTGCTGAAGAAAAAGAGGAGTCTGTCACCACACAGTCTTCTGAAAACACGCAAAACGGAAACAGCACACCGGCGCGTCCTCAGCATATCGAGGGCGTCAGCGACCTGATCGTTCCTTCCGTGCTGAAGAGCTTCTCTTTTTTCCTGATTTTCGATACGGCCGGAAACCTGGTTTCCCATGGCGTCAACAACAAGACGACGTTGGCCCTTCTGCTGACAAAAATGGACCAGGTGCCGACTGATGGTCAGCCGGCCGGGTTCGAGCTTGAGAAAGGACCCATGACGAAAGTGCAGCTGTTGAAGAGGCTTATCGTCGTCAACGGTGTCACATACGGTTCCTATTGTGTCGGGCGGGATTTGACCCTGGTCGCCGAAACCATGAAGAACCTGCTTCAAATCATGATGATCGCCTTCTTCATCGGGATCCTGGCCAGCACCCTGATCGGATACCGGATTGCCGGCCGGGCCATGAAACCGGTGCAGGATGCCTATGAAACCAAGCAGCGGTTTCTTGCCGACGCATCCCATGAATTGCGAACACCCATCAGCGTGGTCCTGCTGTCTGCAGAGTCCCTGGACCGGGAACTGCATGCAGACCAGGAAGAAGCCCTCCAGAATGTACGGGATATCCGCGAGGAATCCTTTCGGATGCGGGATTTGGTGGAGCGTCTTCTTTTTCTGGCCCGGGCGGACAGTATGAAACTGCCCACGAAAAAAGCAGACGTGGATATCTCGGACACGCTGAGGCAGACCGTGGATGCGTTGGCGATCATGGCTGGTGACAAACAGATTGCTTTGGAACTTGACTGCCCGTCCGCCCTCATCTGCCAAGGGGATCAGAAAATGCTGGCATCGCTTTTCACCGTTCTGATTGACAACGGCATCAAATACACCCCTCCCCTGGGGCGGGTCAGTGTTTCGGGCCGCGCAACGAAAATCGGCGGTCATGCATGGGTGGAAGTCAAAGTGACGGATTCAGGCATCGGGATTCCTGAAAAGGATTTGACAAAGATCTTTCAGCGCTTTTACCGATCAGACCCTTCCAGAACCTTGAAGACAGGGGGTCATGGCCTTGGACTTGCCATTGCCAGGGAGATCGCCCAGGCGCATCAAGGTTCAATCGAAGTGACAAGCCAACTCAATGCCGGGTCGGTCTTCACGGTGAGATTGCCGAAAAAAGCATAATCCGATGTCCGCTCAACAGGGCAGCCGACTTGCCCGGATCCGGCAGGGGTATCTCAGTGACCCGGCCAATCCCTTTCATAATCAGGAATGTCCTTTCTTTGACGACCATCCTGGAAAAGCAGCCCGGAGTCGGGATCGGGTTCCAATTGCCTTATCGGGAAGTCGGTAAAATCATGTTCTTTCAAAGGCGAGACATGTCCTTGCCCTTCAAGATGACGAGCAAGTCTTTGCCTCATTTCCTTTCGCTTGTCCTGATACATGAGGTTGTACGCAAAGCTCCGCGTTTCCATCGGATCGGTCTTCGCATCCAGAAGATAATCCTTGTTGTCAGGGCATGAATGGAAGTACTTGTAACGACCATCGGCCAGCATGTAAAGGCCATCGGGCCCTTGTCCGAATTGACTGTAAACCTCGCGGCACGGATCGTTTTCGTCCAAACCGTACAGGCTCATGCCATCGAGATTGTCCGGCAGCTCTGCGCCGGCATATTCAGCCATCGTGGGAAACAGGTCCACAAGCGATACGGCCGTGTTGACGACGCGCCCCGGTTTCTGTCCGGGGGTCCTTACGATGAATGGGATCCGGGCGCATGAATCAAGAAACCCCCTTTTGCCGAAACTGTTGTAATCCCCCAGCATTTCGCCATGATCCGACGTGTATATGATCAGGGTGTCCTTCATCAGACCGGTACTGTCCATGTAACGAAGCAGTCGGCCCACATTGTCATCAACCATGGAGATGCAGGCATAATAATATGCTTTCATGCATCTCAACAGATTGAGATCAATGCCCCGATCCCTGTATTTATATCTGTTCTGCACCCGGTTATAGTATGTCAGCAAGCTTTCATAGTCTTTGGGCACGTGGGGAAATGGCATTTCGGGAGCCCTGTACAGCTTATTCCATGGCACGGGGGCCTCGAATGGCGGATGCGGCTTGATAAAGCTGCTCATCAGGAAGAAAGGGGATGTCTTGTCCCGTTTTTCAAGAAACGCGATGGAACGATCCGCTACCCATGTGGTGTTGTGATGCTGGAGCGGAAGCTGTGATGGCTGGGGCACATAATACATTTCGCCCCGAACCCCGTGGACATCTTCCACATGACCGTAGCCCTTCTCAACAAGGTAGTTGTGGAAATCATCCCGGGTGGCGCCTTCCACTTCTTCACTCGTGTCCCTGGAGTCAAATCCCCACAGAGCCATGTTCCCATCCTGCTCAAAGGTAAAATGCATCTTTCCCACGCCATGGGTCTGATACCCCTGTCCCTTCAGCAGTTCCATGATGCTCATGCGGCCTCCCGGCATGGCGTCATTGTCCGCACATCCGGTATTGTGCGGATATAGTCCGGCAAGAAGGCTGAAGCGGGCGGGAACACACACGGGGCTCGGGGTGTAGGCACGGCTGTAGAATGTGCCTTCCGACGCAAGCCTCATGGACGCGGGTGTTCGAATGATCGGATTGCCATATCCTTCTATCGTGTCGAATCGCTGCTGGTCGGTCATGATCAAGAGTATGTTTTTCATGTTTTCTAACCTTGATTCTGGTGTAAAAAGTCGATTTTCGACTTTTTCATGCAAGTTGCATTTTGCAACTTGCATGCATCCGGCATCCGCTGCACCCTGGTTCAATCCTTATGATGATCATCCACCGGCGTATGGTTGTGGAACATCCCCTGCCGATGCATCTGGTTGTGCAGTTTCCGGTGCGCGGCAGTCAGACCGGCCATCAATTGCCTGTACTGCTTTTCCTCCGCCCGGGATCCGAGATTCTTCACATAAGCGGTGGCCCCTTCGATCTGCTCCAGGATGGTCATCGCATCCAGCTTGCTGAAAATCGGCCTGTCGCCGGCCTTGACGACAATCACGCTGGAATGGGCCGCGATGACTTCCGGCCTGTCCGGGTACTTTCCGCGGACACGGATCGCCGCCCAGCCGCTTTCGACAAACCGGACGGACCAACTCCCGCTCTGTTCAGCCTTCTCCGGATCGAGTTGTTTCGTTTCACGGACTTCGCCATTGACAACCAGTTCGACCCGGGTCGCCGGAATGGTCACGGATGAGACCTGCCAGTCGACATCCAGCGTTCCGCCCTCCTGGTTCAAAAAGATGGTTGTCCCCATCTCCTGCCCGCTGATGCGAAAATCAAGGAGCGGCCCAAAGGTCACGAACGTGTATCCCTTGCGTACGGCATCCTTCCAGTTTTCATATGTAAACAAGCCATTCCTGATCAATGCGTACGTCCTGATGCCGCCAACGGGCATTTCCGCCGACATCTTGTCGGATCCGCCGACCGCCGGCACAAAATACCCGCAGTTCAGGTACCGGTACCAATCGGACAGGGAATAGGGGTTGATTCCCTCGAAAATCGCGCTCCAGGATGTCATTTCAACCCCGTCCATGAGATTCATCACCAGAGAGGCCGCGCCTTCGGCACGGGGATTCGGGAAATGAGGCAGGATGCTCAACCCGTTTTGCATCCGGCACTGCCTTGCCCAGTCCGACAGAGAGACCTCCACCGGATCCCCCAGCCTGGATTCATTGGTACCGCCCGTCGTCAGGGGCAGGATCATGCTCCCCTCATATCCCAGAAGGGATATATGCCCGAGGATGTGCTGCCTGTTTTCCGTCCCCACACGGACAAGATATTCTCCGTTTCCGCCCGAATCCTTGCTTCCCAGTGTTGTTGCGCCATCAAAATCGCCAATGTTGGTGAACAGCTCGCCCCATTGGCTGGCAAGGAGGTTGACCACGTTCACCCCTTCGGCACTCCCTTCCAGCAAGGCTGACTGAGGGGAGAGGAAGTGAACATGGGTGTCTGCAGTCACCCATCCTTTGACGCGCCATGGCAGTACGCGATCCAGCGTGACCGTGATGGTGTCCGTATCCGCTTGGATTGTTTGCCTGCATCGGATGGGTTTGATTTCAAAGCCTTTGGAAATCTCCATGCAGACTTCGCCTTCAGGAAGCAGGACGACCGTCTCCCCATCCACATAGGCCGCATGGTGCCCGGAGTTCGTGAAATCGACGCTGTAATCTTCAAACCAGTGGGGATTGGGAAAGCGATGCCGGTTCATCGGCGCCAGATATTCCCCGTCCATGCCGTGAATGTGCAGTTTCGCCGGAACGGGCAGGCCACTTGCGCGATCGAGGATTCTGATCTTTACCGGAATGCCCGGATTTTTGACAGTCTGAACGGCATATCCATCCAGATGGCACGAATCGTCCGTGAGATCCCGGACCGGCAAAAAGGAGGCACCCTCTTTCCCGAAATACAGGCGCGCTTCAGGATGGGCGGTATATTCGATGATGACCGCCTGCGTGGACAGAACCGGTGGTTTGTTCGCATAGCCGGACTCCCAGGCGGCATCGTCATAATCCGACACCGGCAACGTTGCCGTCACGCAGCCCAAATCCATGTCCAAATCCTCATAGTCGCCGAACCGGTTCAAAGACTGCCCGGCGGGCAAAACAAGCTTCAGCCGTTTGGAGGGCTCCCAGCGGATGGGATTGGATTGCAAAGTGCTTCCGGTCACGCCGAAAATGAAAACCGTTCCGTTTCCTGGTTTGAAGGTGATGGCGCACAAATCCTTTTCAGGGTGGGGATTCTCCGCCGCGAAGATCCAATGTTTCATCCCGCTGTCGGAGCCGCCCTCGGAAGAGCGATACAGGCTTTCTCCCCAGGCCCGTTTCGATTCCCGGCCACGGACAATGTCGTCGGTATTGGTGCGGAAAGCCTGGGGCTTCGTGTGCGGAATGCATTCGAAACTGTCCGTTCCCCAATGATGTGTGAATTCACCGATATTGAACCGCCGCCTGACGGGAATGTCATGCCGGGTTCCATCCAAATATCGGAATTCATAAACGGCCACGACTTCGCCCAAACGCGGCGTGCCCATATAATGACGCACCAGGCCGTCTTCCCCGCATGCGTTTTCCTTGTAGTCCGCGGCATGGAGGAATATCAGAAATGGATCATGAGAAGGCCGGGGCAGCTCCAGGGTGACCGGTCCGTCTTTCAGCAGCAGCACATTCGGAGCGTCACCCTCCATTCCCAGTTCAAAGGGTATCCCGCAAAGAATGCTCCCGCCCAAAAGCAGGTGCCGGCGGTCTTCCAGCACGGCAACGGAACAGTCTTCCGCCGTCAGCATCGCAATGTTCCGGTTGTATGCGGCATGGATGGGAATAGGGCTGCATAGGGGAGATGCCCTGTTTTCACGATTCTGCATGACTTTCGCTCCCTTCAGTGGTCACGGTTTCGGCAAAGTTGTCCGGGAACCGCTTCCTTTTTGCTGCTTGTCCGAAGTGCCTGACCATACGCCTACAGTATATAACACTGGACGCGCAAGCAGTACTGCAACACAAGCAGAACTGCA
>JANYKF010000303.1 GCA_025361665.1 Clostridiaceae bacterium | reverse complement strand
GTTTATGCCAAGCAGCAGTTTTCTGATTTTACCGCCTATTTCGGAACGTATGTCTTGCTGCAGATCATCGGAGGCCTTGTCTCCAATATCTTTTGGGGCTGGGTTTTTTCGAGGGCGGGGAATCGGCCTGTCATCCGCATCTGCATCACATTCGGGGCGATGATGCCCTTGCTTGCGATGGTTACGGCGGCAGGAGGGCCTGGTTGGTATGCCATTGTGTTTTTTCTTGTCGGTGTGGTGACAAGCGGGCGCAATATCGGATTCGAGCCCTATCTTCTTGAGATTGCCCCGGACGAGAAGCGAACCTTGTACATTGGCCTGCGGGGATCGTTGAACCTGCTGGACATCCTGCTTCCCCTCGTGGGTGGCATCCTTATCCAGCTGGCCGGTTTCCCGGCCGCATTTGTCACAGTGTCAGGCATGATGCTTTTCTCGCTTTTCTTGTTCCGCGATCAGAAGAACGGGAGATCATTCCGGCGGGAACGTGGGGGTGCGGTATGAAAAGATTCTGTTGCGATGGGCAGAATCATTGTTGTTGTAAACCATATGTTGATGTAAACCACGCTTTTAGAAAACCGTGTTGACGTTTGCCAAGAGTTGTGATACCAGTTAATTAACAATGCTTGCATTGTTTACATGGGAATCAGGCAGTCGGCCGGTGAGGATGATGGCTATGAAAAAGATTTCTGCAAAATCCGAAATTCATCAGTTGCTGCTCAAGCTCCAATATGGAGGCCTGACCCTCCGATATTGGGATGGTGACGAGATCGTCTATGGCCCTGAAAAGACCAAAGCCGCATTGACCTTTCACGCCCCGATGCCAATCGGCGTCAACATGCTGGATCCGATGCTGGCTTTTTGCGAAGCCTACATGGATGGCATATTTGATGTTGACGGCAGCTGGGAAGATCTGATGCGCGTTCTTTCGCAGAACGATGCGGCTCTATTCGGCAATCAGGCCGGCAAGGGAATCTTCCGGTCCATGAAGCGGGCCGCAGCCGAAGCGTCCATCAAAATGCAGCAGAAAGCGAACATCCGGCATCACTACGATCTGGGCAACGACTTCTTTTCGCTTTGGCTGGACGAAACCATGAGCTACTCATGCGGCTATTTCAGAAAGGACACAGACACGCTGCATCAGGCTCAGATTCAGAAGATCGATCACACGCTGAGAAAACTGAATTTGCGCCCGGGCGAAAAACTGCTGGATATCGGATCCGGATGGGGCTGGCTGATCCTTCGGGCCGCACGGGAATATGGCGTCGAGGCAATCGGCATCACGCTCAGTGAGGAGCAGCACAAGGTCACCGGAGAACGGATCACCGCGGCTGGATTGGATGCGCAGGTAAAGGTTCACCTTCTTGATTATCTTGACCTGGATGAAGGCAGGATGCAGTTTGACAAGATTGTCAGCGTGGGCATGTTCGAACATGTCGGAAAAGCCAACATGAGGCAGTACATGGACAAGGTCGGGAAACTGTTGAAGCCCGGAGGCCTTTCCATGCTGCATACGATCGCCGGAATCAAGGAAGGCACTTATAATTCCTGGAATGACAAGTATATTTTCCCGGGCAGCTACATCCCAAGCCTCAGGGAAGTGATCACGCTTTTTCCGGATTATGATTTTCACTTGCTTCATGCCGAGAGTCTGCGGCTGCACTATGCAAGAACGCTTGATCACTGGTATCGGAACTTCTCGAACCATCTGGCGGAAGTGGAGGGCATGTTCGATAGCCGGTTTGTCCGCATGTGGCGGTTGTACCTGCTTTCGAATGCGGCCAATTTCCGCGGCACGGGGCTGGATATCTATCAGCTCCTGTTCTCGAAGGGACTGAACAATGACCTGCCCATGACGATGGAATCGATTTATCGGGATGCCTGAATAGAAAACAGGATCCTGAATGACAGAATTGTTCACATCATTCACATAATATCTCCATATGTCGGATGTATCATGAAAACAGAATCATGCTTGTGTCGGCGAGATACCAGCATGATGACGGCAGGAACATTTTGTAACAAATAGGAAAGGCTGTGAGGGCGATGATGAGAGGATACAATTTCGGAGGGTTTGATGGTCATATGGGAGGCTTTGGCGGAGGCGCCATGTTGTTCGGTGGATTGATTGTCCTGGCGTTGTTGGTTGTAGGGGTTGTACTACTTGTACGGTTATTGAAACCGAAACACTTCGGACCGGGCCATACCTACCAGAACATGGGGAATTCTCCACAGAACATGGGGAATTCGCCCCAGAATCTGGACAGCGCCATGAGAATACTCAATGAACGATATGCGCAAGGCGAGATATCGGATGAGGAGTACGCGACAAAAAAGACGGAATTGCGAAAGTGAATGACAAGTCGGATATCAATTATTACATGCGGGTTGCTTGATGCAGCCCGCATGTTTTTCTGCATGAGTTTCCATATGAATGCTCAAACTGCGTCGTCGGGGATCAGATGAATGTCCTGATCGGCATCCCTGTCGCAGACAAGGATGCCATCCTCAACTTCAAGCCGGGCTGCCTGGATGGAAGACCGCCTGAGTGCATGGGTCTGCGACTCTGGCGCGGCTGAGCCAATGCGTCCGGGATGCGTGAAGTAGAAGATAAAGGCATCATCTCCCTGGACCACGACATCCGCATGATGTCCGATGGTGCCATCGTCCGTCCTGTTGCCGGGTTTGTCCAGGATCATTCCATTTCGCTCCCAAAGAACCATATTGCTCGAACGGTAGACACCCTGGCCCCGCCACTCATCGACGATCATCCAGAAATGCCCCTTGAGTCGGAAGACATTGGGGCCCTCATGGCCTTGTCCGACGATGACGGGACCAGCCACGGACCATTCATACAAGTCCGCGCTGTCCGCCGCATAGGTGTGCGAATCGTGCCCTTCGTCCTTGTACCACATGCGAAAGCCGCCGTTTGGCATCTCATGGATGCAGGCGTCGATAACCCCATCCGAACTCAGCAGTATTTCCGATTCGAAATGCCATGCGACCAAATCCGGGCTTGTATAGTGGAGCATTCGGCGGGGATATCCCGCCCAGTCTTCCGGAACACCCCGAATATAGCTCACATACATATGATACTTGTCTTGGTGCCAGATGATTTCGGGTGCCCAGAACGTGTTTCTTCCCCAGTCGATGTCGAGGCCGGGCAGGATGCCTCGATACAGCCAGCTTTTCCCCCCGTCGGTGGAAGAGGCAACGCCAAGATCGGTGCCATGAACCCAGGCGACCTTTTCGCCTTCCGCTGTCGCCCTGCGATTGGTATAAATCATCCACCAGGCCTTTTCACTGCGGTTCCAGATGACAACCGGATCGGCAGCACCATCATAAATCGGGTCGCGAAACAGGGGTG
>JANYKF010000301.1 GCA_025361665.1 Clostridiaceae bacterium | reverse complement strand
CAAAGGTGAATTGTAGAAGGCCTCATTTAAAAAAGGCATGTTGACGTTGAATAGTGAATACGTGTAGTAATCGATAACGATGTTGGCTGAGTATATGGGCAGGGAACCTGGGAAATACCTTCTCATGATCGCCGCAACCTTGCGGCTGTTCGACAAAAGTTCGGACTTCAGCGCCGGCTCCCCCCGGGAGAGGATTCCAAACAGGTCTTCATCGATGCTGACAGAAAATGCAGCATCTTTCATGATGTCGAAGGTGACATCCGTAGTGTGCACATTTTGCCGCAGCGCGCTGCCCATGTTGTCTATGGTGTTTTGAACCAGCAGCTGCGCACCGATGAGATAGCCGGCATAACCGATGAGCAGGGAGGGCAGCACTCCGAGCAGGAGAAACGAGGCCACAAGTCGGGACCTCAGCGTAGTCCGATGAGGTGAGGACAAGCGGGCACGCCATGATTTGACCCGATTCAACGCTCACTCCCCCTTGCTGCGTGTTTTCCGGTAGTTTCCGGGCGTGACATGATGCGTCCTTCTGAATACCCTCACGAAATATTTCACATCGCCAAAACCGACGGCGGCAGCAGCCTCATAAACTCTGTGCCCCTCCAGCAGCAGTTCTGCCGCCTTCCTCATACGAATGCGCGTGACATAGTGGTTGAAATTCTCTCCCATATGGTTCTTGAACCAACTGGAAAAATAACTGGGCGAAAAAAAGTAACGCACGGCGAGGACCTGCAGGTTCATGTCCGAATCGCCAAGATGCCCTTCGATAAAGGTGCGGCATGATTCGAACACATCGAGATCCTGCCTGTTGCCGGCTTCTTCCGTGACGTCCGGATTGCCGGTCTTCGCTTGCGCACTGTGTTCCCTCGGGCCGTTCATGTCCAGTTCCTTTTCAAGACGCTCCGCCAACGCGGTGATTTTCTCCTCATCCACAGGTTTGAGGAGATAATCATATGCACGGAGGCCTACGGCTTTGCGTGCATACTCAAAAAGGTCGTACCCGCTGACAAAAACAGTCAGCGGAGGGTTGTCGCAGCGGTTGATGTTTTCAAGCAACTCGATTCCATCCATTCCCGGCATGCGGATGTCGGAGATCAGCACGTCAATCCTGCGAGCCCGGACAAGCTCCAGGGCCTGGACGCCGTTTGTCGCCTGGAGCACCACCCATTCCGGGCGTATGCGGCTGACCATTGCGGAGAGCCCACGGCGATGGATTGGTTCGTCTTCAGCAATGATGACGGTATACATCGGTACATACCTCCTGCCGGATCACGGGAATGCCAACCCGCGGGACTGACGCCGCCATATGCTGGGCGCCATGCCGATTCGCTTGCAGAATGCCTTGTAGAAAATGCTCGCATCGCGATAGCCCACCTGCCGGGCCACCTGCGGGATACTATCGTCCGTATTTGCCAGAAGTTCCATTGCGCGGTTAATCCGAAGCATCTGGACATATTGGGCTGGTGTGGTGTTGTGATGGAGCTTCAACAGGCGACTGACATAATCGGCAGAGTAATGAAACCGGCGTTCCAAATCCTCGCTTCCGACTCGGTTGTCAAAATTGGCTGTAAGGTAGTCGAGGATGCTTTTTGAGAAGTTGGTCGGTTCCAGCATCGCCATCCGGGCAACTGCTGCGAGCTGGTCGAGGATGGTCAGGAATACCGGCTGTGCGCCAAAAGGATCAGCGCGTACCGCCCTCAGGTACTCCAGTTCATCAAAATAAGCCTTGAAATGACGCACGTCGAATGTGCCTCTGCGCGGCAATACCAGTCTGAACCTGCCGGCCTCGTTGTGGATATTGGGCGCAAGCGTGTGAATGCCCGCATTTTCATGGCTGGCTTCTCCTACCGCCTCAAAATGCAGAAAATAATAAAACGGTGCAGGACTCCCGATGGGACCGGATTGATGGGATGGTGCCTGTATGTACCATTCTCCTGCACTCAATTCGACGTCCAGGCCATTTTCGGTGAACCTAAGCGTGTTTTCAAGAATGAAGAGCAGCACGTAAACATTATAGATGCGGGTTATGTGCTTTTCATCGGGTTCAAAACGACGATAGCTGCTGATGAGATACTGCGGCCAAGGCGGGAACGCAAAGGAAAGCATCTCGTCGATAAAGTATGCGCCTCCTTTCCGGTTTTTGCATGATTGTTGTATACAAAGACACTTGATGCAAAACGAGTATACATGATAATATAAGCGCAGTCAAAAGGTTTTGTTAAAAATATCTGAATCATCGCGAATGCGGATCATATCGAAATTTGCACGATTATAGGGGGTATGTGTCATGAAGAACGAACTTCACGCTCCAAGCTTTCGTCCATTTCCGATCAACCAGGTCCGTCCCGCGGGTTGGCTGAAAAATCAGCTGGAAATCCAGGCAGCGGGCCTCAGCGGCAACCTTGACACGTTCTGGCCCGATATCCGTGACAGCAAGTGGATCGGCGGCAAGGCCGAAGGCTGGGAGCGCATGCCCTATTGGCTGGACGGATTCATCCCTCTCGCAAGGCTTCTTGATGACGAAGACAAACTGGCCCGCGCCCGCCGGTATATCGACGCCATGATCGCCCGCCAGCAGGACGACGGGTGGATTTGTCCGGTGGAGTCTGCGGAAGAGCGGTTTCATTATGACATGTGGGCGCTTTTCCTGCTGCTGAAAGTCCTGGTCGTCTGGCACGACGCCACGGGAGATGAGCGTGTGGAAAATGTTGTCCGTAAAGCACTGCTTTCCCTTGACCGCCACATCGACATGGTCACGCTGTTCTGTTGGGCCCAGACGCGCTGGTTCGAGTGCCTGATCGCGATATACTGGCTGTATGAGCGCAATCACGAGCAATGGCTGCTGGATCTTGCCGTCAAGATACGCGCGCAGGGCTTCGACTGGCCGGCTTTTTTCAGCCGATGGCCCATGAAGCAACCCACCGAACGAGGACGCTGGAGCCAGATGAACCATGTGGTGAACAATGCCATGATGCTGAAATCCCCCGCTCTCTGGTGGCGCATGACGGGAAATGCCGACGAATTCAAGGATGCGCGCTCCATGGTGGACCAGCTGGACAAACATCACGGCATGGTGACGGGTGTGTTCACCGGAGATGAATGCCTGGCGGGAACCAGTCCCGTGCAGGGCACAGAGCTTTGCGCCGTAGCGGAATACATGTACTCGCTGCAATTCCTGGCAGGAGCAACTGGCGATCCGACATGGGGAGACAGGCTTGAACGCATCACGTTCAACGCGCTGCCCGCCACTTTTGGCCCGGACATGTGGACGCACCAGTATGACCAGCAGGTAAACCAGATTGAGTGCAGCCGGCAGGATGCTCCGCTGTACCTCACAAACGGACCGGACAGCAATCTGTTCGGACTTGAGCCCAACTACGGATGCTGCACGGCCAATCTAAGCCAGGCTTGGCCCAAATTTGTCCAGTCGATGTTCATGAAATCCGGGGATGGCATTGCCATAGCCGCTTGGGCACCGGCTTTGCTGGACACGGAAATCAACGGCGCGCGTGTCCGGATTGAGCTGAAAACGGAATATCCGTTCCGTGAAGACATCGAAATCGTGCTTACGGCAGACAAGCCCGTATCATTTCCGCTGCTTCTCCGCATACCGGGATGGGCTGAGGGAGCAACACTCGTTGAAAGTACCGGAAGCAGTCCAGCCACCGGTTTGGTCACGGATAGCAATCATGCGGCCGGCCTGGCCGCCGGAAGCCATTCTGTCACCATCCTGGCCGCCGGGACCTATCACACGGTATCCAGACAGTGGGCAGGCACAACCGGCATGAGGCTCAGATTCCCGATGCAGCCTGCAGTTGTGGCGCGTCCGAACGATTTGTTCGCCGTCACGCGGGGACCCTTGGTCTATTCGCTTAAAATCGGCGAGGATTGGAGGCGGGTGAATCGGGACATGTCGGGACACGAGCTGCCTCACGGCGATTTTGAGGTTTTCGCCACGACATCGTGGAATTACGGGCTGTGTCTTGACCCGGCCAATCCTCAGGGCAGCTTGTCCTTTGCAGAAAAAGCGCTTGGTGATCTGCCGTTCAGTCCGGAAGGCGCCCCTGTTGTCTGCAAGGTCAAAGGGCGGAAGGTGTACTGGGACAAAGTCGCAGGGTCTGCGGCACCCGCACCATCCGGAGGCGTCATCGGCAGTCCGGAGGATCTTGTCCTGATCCCGTATGGCTGCACAAACCTGCGCATGACGGAGATGCCTCTTGTTCCCTGGAACGGATAAGCATCACGAAATCAACAAAACGACGGGGGATATCATTCATGGATTCGAGAGAAAGGGTCTTGCGGGCCATCCATCATCAGGAGCCCGACCGTGTGCCGACCTTTTTCCGCAGGCACTCCATTCCGGGGCAGGAACTGTCTGTTGAGCAGATGGCGTATGTCAGTCAGGCAGCTGATGTCGGTCCCTACCTGAACATGAGGAATCCTGCCAATCGGATCGTCCGTGGTAACCAAGGCGACATATCATATGACGAACTTGGGATTGGCAGGAGATATACGGGCCTATACTGGGATATTGTCGATTTCCCGCTGGCATACATGGAAGAACCTGAGGAGCTTCTCGATTATCCGTGGCCACAGGTCTTCGATGCCGGCAGAACCGCCGGAATGCGTGCGGAGGCGCTTCAGCTGCGCGCGCAGGGCAAGGCTACGGCGGTGATGGGTTCCTGGGGTGGCTCCACAGGGATATTTGAAATGTCGTGGTACATGCGGGGAATGGATAATTTCCTCGTAGACCTGATGATCAACCGGCCATTTGCAGAAGCACTGCTCGATATCCAGCTGGAATTGCACAAAAGGCGCTGGAAACTGATCCTGGAAGAAGTGCACGATGTCGCCGATCTGGTGTGCATCGGTGATGATCTGGCGACACAGGCGAACCTTCTCATCTCTCCCGACACATACCGGACCCTGATCAAGCCCCGGCAGAAGGAACTGATCGACTACATCAAGACATACACAGGTGCCAGCGTCTATTATCACTCATGCGGCGCGATAGAACCACTCGTGGCGGATTTGATGGAAATCGGGGTGGATGTGCTCGATCCGGTTCAACCGTCCGCTCTGGATATTGAACGGCTGAAAGACAGGTATGGACGGCAGCTTGCCTTTTTTGGCGGTGTGGACGTACAGAATGTCCTGCCGTTTGGTTCTCCGCGGGATGTGAAAGAGGAAGTCCTCACCCGCTTTCGGCAGATGGGTGAAAATGGTGGGCTTATTCTGGGTCCTTCCCATTGGATTCAGACGGACACGCCCTGGGAGAACATCCATGCGATGTATGAAGCAATAAGGGCCTGCGAATACCCGTTCAATCCCGGCCCGTGAATACCCCGTCAGTCCTGCATCCCCGACTTCCGAAGCCAGGCCCGATAAGTCGCCAGTTCAAACGGGGGCTGGCCGGCAAGATAGTGATTCCGGCCGTCTGCATCGCCGCGCCACTCGATGGTGAAGAACCGCTGCTTGTTCCTTGCATAGGGAATCTGTCCGACAACCGTCGATTGATCGGCGCGTGCGATGAAAGTTCCTTCAAAGACGGCCTCGCCCGTATCCACATCGGAAATGCTGCAGCTGATGGACTTGTCCGTCCGGGTGTCGTTTGAAATGACCACCTTCTGCATCCAGCTGTCCGGTTCATCCAGCATGACGCATATGTCTTGCTGGCTGTTCCGGATGAAGCCATATGCCAGTTTCCGGGTGAAATAATAATCCACGATCGCGTCGGAGAATTGCGGCCAACCGTCCATGACATTCCACCAGAGGATGCCGGTGCGCCTCCATTTGGCAATCCGGAAAAGTTCGATGAAGAATTTCTTGGCTTCCGCCTGCACGACCTGGCTGGCAAATAAAAAATCCGCGAGGTTGTCCGGCAGCTCCCTGAACAATTCGGTGATCTGCTTGCTCATCAGTTCCACCCGGAAATCATACGCATGCGCCTCGGGCACAGGAGAAGTGCTGTGCAGCAGCCATTCGTCATTATCCAGGCAAGGCCAGAGTTTGCCCGGGGAAATGAATTTCGCCACAGACTCGGGGGACGGGCAGCCATGATAGCCGATTTCACTGACGAAATGGCACAGGGACGTGATGTAGAACCTGCCCTTGAAGTAATCCCTGGGTCCCCACAAGTGCATTTCCGGCAGATAATCCACCCCTTTCCCAAGGGTGCCTTCGTCAAAAAACGGGGAGCTGCCGATATACGGTCTTGAGCCGTCATGAAGCCGCAAGGCTTCCGGGATGATTTTTCGGGTCAGGACATTCGTGTTTGGATCGGTATGGGAAAATCCCCAAAGATAGGACCAGTCGCATTCATTGTCTCCCGACCACAGCGCTACGCAGGCATGGCTCCGCAGGCGCTTGATCACGACCGTGGCTTCCTCCGACAGTTTCCGGGCGAATTCGTCGTCTTGCGGATACACACTGCAGGCCATGCCGAAATCCTGCCAGACCAGCAGGCCGGATTGGTCGCAGATGTCGTAAAACAATTCATCTTCATACACATTCCCGCCCCAGCAGCGCACCATGTTGCAGTTGAGGTCGTTCACCATGTCCAGGATGGCCGGAATACGGCTTTTGTCGCGGGAATGGAAGGCGTCCACGGGTACCCAGTTGGTTCCCTTCGCGAATATCTTCTCGCCGTTCACCTTGAATATGAATTCGCCTTCCCCGGTCGAAGTGGTCAGCGCGGTGCGGCTGAGTTCAATGGCGCGGATTCCGTGTGTGAATCTCCAGGTGTCCAGGATGCGGCCATCTCTTGAAAGAGAAACCTCTGCATCATACAGGTTGGCCTCCCCTCTGCCCTTGGGCCACCACAGGGACGGGTTGACGATGTCAAAAACCACCTTGCCGGCAATGAACTGGAGCCTTGATGAAACTTCCTTCCAGGAATCCCCGCATTTCATCCGAATGCGAATTGAACAGCCACCCTCCATCGGGCCATGGACCCGGTAATGCAAAATCAATTTCGCGAGGGAATGGTCCCCGTTGATTTCGATCGTCTTGAGGTAGAGTTCGCTGATGCCTTCCTCAGGGCGATATTCGATGGAAACCGGACGATACAGGCCTGCGGACAGAAACCGCGGCATGATGTCCCATCCGTACATATGCGGGGCCTTTCGGACATAGATGGATTCATAAC
>JANYKF010000296.1 GCA_025361665.1 Clostridiaceae bacterium | reverse complement strand
GAAAGACATGGCAAAGAAAGCAATGAAGACGATGGACGGCAACACCGCCGCGGCGCACGTATCCTACGCCTTTACGGAAGTCGCCGCGATCTATCCGATCACGCCGTCGTCGAACATGGCCGAAGCAACGGATGAATGGGCCGCCATCGGCAAGAAGAACATTTTCGGCCAACCGGTCAAGGTGGTCGAAATGCAGTCCGAGGCCGGCGCGGCCGGTGCAGTTCACGGTTCCCTGCAGGCCGGTGCTCTTACGACCACATACACCGCATCCCAGGGCCTGCTGCTGATGATCCCCAACATGTACAAACTCGCGGGAGAACTGCTGCCTGGCGTTTTCCACGTTTCCGCCCGTGCCGTCGCTTCCCACGCACTGTCCATCTTCGGAGACCATTCCGACGTCATGGCCTGCCGCCAGACCGGGTTTGCCATGCTGGCATCCGGCAGTGTCCAGGAAGTCATGGACATTGGCGCAGTGGCACATCTCTCCGCCATCAAAAGCCGTGTTCCGTTCCTTCATTTCTTTGACGGGTTCCGCACATCCCATGAAATCCAGAAGATTGACGTCATCGATTACGAGGATTTGGCCAAACTTGCAGATATGAAGGCGATAGATGCATTCCGTGCGCGCGCCATCAACCCGGAACATCCCGTCACCCGTGGCACAGCCCAGAATCCGGACATTTTCTTCCAGGCGCGCGAAGCCTGCAACCCCTATTACGATGCGGTTCCCGAAGTGGTGGCAGGGTATCTGGAGAAGGTTTCGCATCTTACCGGCCGCGAGTACCTGCCCTTCAATTATTACGGCGATCCGGAAGCCGAAAAAGTGGTCATTGCGATGGGTTCCGTTACGGAAACCCTGGAGGAAGTCATCGATTACCTCCGTGCGAAAGGGGAAAAGGTCGGCATGGTGAAAGTTCACCTGTACCGTCCCTTCTCCGCGAAGCATTTCTTCAACGTGATGCCCAAAACCGCCAAGATCGTCACCGTGCTCGACCGGACCAAGGAACCGGGCGCGTTGGGCGAACCCCTCTACCAGGATGTGCAAAGCCTGTTCTACAAGGCGGATTTCAAGCCCATCATCGTGGGTGGCCGATATGGCCTCGGTTCCAAGGATGTCACGCCGACATCGCTGCTTCCCATCTTCGACAACATGAAAGCAGCCGAACCGAAAGACGGCTTCACCATTGGCATCGTCGATGACGTCACATTCCTGTCACTGCCGGTGAAGGAGCAAATCGTCACCGAGAGCGCGGGCACCATCCGCTGCAAGTTCTGGGGTCTCGGCTCCGACGGCACCGTAGGCGCCAACAAATCCGCCATCAAAATCATCGGCGACAAGACGGATTTATTCGCCCAGGGCTATTTCTCCTATGACTCAAAGAAGTCCGGAGGCATCACCGTTTCCCATCTCCGTTTCGGGAAGAACAAGATCCGCTCCACCTATCTGATCGACGAAGCGGATTACATCGCCTGCCACAACCAGTCCTACGTAGGCAAGTACGATCTCGCAAAAGGCCTCAAGAAGGGCGGGACATTCCTCCTGAACTGCCAATGGTCCGATGCGGAGCTTGAAACGATGATTCCCGCCGAAATGAAACGCCAGATCGCGAACGATGGCATCAACTTCTACACGATCGACGCCACCCAGATCGGCGTGGATATCGGTCTCGGCAACCGCATCAACATGATCATGCAGGCGGCGTTCTTCAAGCTGGCCGATGTCATCCCGCTCGAGAAAGCCACGGAATACCTCAAGGGCGAAATCGTGAAGACATACGGCAAAAAGGGCGACGCGGTCATCAATATGAATTATGCGGCAGTGGAACGCGGCATCACCTCCTATGCGAAGGTGGTAGTCCCGGAAGCCTGGAAGACCGTCGCGGATGATGTTGTGGAAAACGAAAAGCGTCCGAGGTTCATCCGGAAAGTAGTCGACATCATGAATGCGCAGCGCGGAGATTCCCTTCCGGTTTCCACCTTCAAGGGCATCGAAGACGGCACGTTCCCGATGGGCACTTCCGCCTACGAAAAACGCGGCATCGCAGTCAACGTGCCGGAATGGCAGTCGGACAAGTGCATCCAGTGCAACCGCTGTTCACTCGTCTGCCCGCATGCCGCCATCCGCCCGTTCCTGCTTGATCAATCGGAAAAAGCCGGGGCTCCGGAAGGATTCACGACATTGCCTGCCATGGGGCCCCAGTTCAAGGGCCTTGCCTACAAAATCCAGGTCTCGATCCTCGATTGTGCCGGCTGCGGCAACTGCGCCGATGCCTGTCCCGCAAAGGAAAAAGCGCTGATCATGAAGCCGCAGGAATGTCAGACTGCCGAACTTGACAACTGGGACTATTGCATTGAGAAAGTTACCATCAAGGACAACCTCGCCCCGTTGAGCACTGTCAAAAACAGCCAGTTCGCGCAGCCGCTCCTCCAGTTCTCCGGCGCATGCGCCGGCTGCGGTGAAACCCCGTACCTGAAGGCCATCACCCAGCTGTACGGCGACCGCATGATGATTGCGAACGCAACGGGCTGTTCCTCCATCTGGGGCGGTTCCGCTCCGGCCACCGTCTATTGCACGAACAAGGATGGCAAAGGGCCGGCATGGGCGAACTCGCTCTTCGAAGACAACGC
>JANYKF010000229.1 GCA_025361665.1 Clostridiaceae bacterium | reverse complement strand
GTCTGCCTGCAGAACCTGCCGGTCGTCTTCGCCATCGATCGTGCCGGCGTCGTGGGCGATGACGGGGAAACCCACCAGGGGACGTATGATTTGTCTTTTCTGGGGACCATGCCGAATCTGACCATCCTGGCACCCGCCAGCGGCCCGGAACTTGAGGAAATGCTTCGCTACGCCGTGACAGCCTGTTCGAATCCCGTTGCCATCCGGTATCCCAAGGGATGCGCCGATTCCGTGCCGGCGGCGGAAATCCCGCTTGTCCCCGGAAAGTCTGTCCTCTTGCGGGAAGGCTCCGATGCGGCCATTGTGGCGGTGGGAGCCATGGTGACGGAAGCCCTGGCGGCGGCCGAAGCCCTGGAACAGGAAGGTGTGTCCTGCGCCGTGCTGCATGCCCGTTTCGTGAAACCGTTCGATGGCGCGGCCATTTGCCTGCTGGCCGAACGGACCGGCCGGGTCGTGACGGTCGAAGACAATGTCCGCAATGGCGGTTTCGGGGCTTCCGTGACGCAATGGCTGACGGAAAGGGATATTCCTTGCATCATCCGGAACATGGGTTTCCCGGACGAGCCGATTCTCCAGGGAACCCGATCCCAGATGCTTGCACAGTATGGACTCGATGCCTCGGGCATAGCCAGGGAGGTTTGCGGCACCTTGCCGGGAAGGGGGCGCACGGGTGAAGAGAAGGCTTGACGTGATCCTGGTTGAGCGGAACCTGTTCGAAAGCCGTGAAAAAGCCCGGGCGGCCATCATGGCAGGCCGGATCCATATCGGGAGTGTGCGCGGCGGCAAGGCAGGGGACATGGTGGAATCGGATACGCCCATCGAGGTACGCGGTCCGGCCATTCCCTATGTGAGCCGCGGCGGATTGAAGCTGGAAAAGGCCTTGAAGGTATTTTCCATTTCTTTGGAAGGGAAGGCGTGTCTGGATATCGGCGCCTCCACGGGGGGGTTCACGGACTGCATGCTGCAGCACGGTGCTGTCCGCGTCACGGCCGTGGATGTCGGGTATGGCCAGCTGGCATGGTCCCTGCGCACGGATCCGCGCGTGGTCTGCATCGAGCGGACCAATTTCCGGTACGCGAAACCGGAAGACTTCGGGGAACCATTGGATTTTGCCACAGCCGACGTGTCGTTCATCTCCCTGGCGCTGATTCTGCCGCCTGCCCGCGCCGTGCTGAAGGAAGACGGCCAGATGGTCTGCCTCGTCAAGCCCCAGTTTGAGGCGGGACGCGAGAAGGTCGGGAAAAAGGGTGTCGTCCGCGACCCGGCGGTTCATCTGGAAGTGCTGCGGAAAACCTGCCGGACGGCTGTCCGGAACCGGTTCACGGTCCTTGGGCTCTCCTGGTCCCCCATCCGGGGACCGGAAGGAAACATTGAATACCTGATGTGGCTTGCCTGCGGCGAGGGGATCGGCATCGACATCGATTCGGAAGCGGATGGGGTCGTCCGGGCGTCGCACGCGGAGGCGGACGCCGGGTGAGAAATGTGGATGACTTGCTGACAGACAGGCTGCGGAACCATATCGACCACTCGCCTGGACGAAGGATTCGGACCGCATGGCGGATAATCTGCTGCATATCCGGGAAGAGTGGCGCGACTGGGGACGGTTCCGCCATGCGACCACCCAGGCGATGGCCGTGTATCTGAAAGAGAGGAATCGATGAGAATCGTCATGCCGGAAACGATGAGGCGGATGGATCAGGCTGCAGTGGAAGTATTTTCCATACCGAGTCTGATTCTGATGGAAAATGCGGCACGGCAGGTGGCCCTGGCGGTGATGGCGATGCCGGAGGCCGTGTCCGGCGTCATCCTGCTGCTGGCAGGACCCGGGAACAACGGGGGCGATGCGTTCGCGGCCGCCCGGCACCTGCTGGTCGGGGGCTGCTCCGTGCGGGTGGCGGTACTTGTCCCCGTTGCGCAATACCGGGGAGATGCCGCGGTGAACCTTGACATCCTGCTCCGTATGGGTGTTCCGGTCGCGGAACTTTCAGAACCCGTCGCCGAAACCGGTTGGGAGGCCTTGTTCCGCGGCTGTTCCCTTGTCGTGGACGGTCTTTTCGGCACGGGCCTGTCGCGAACGACGGAAGGATTGGCACGGGAAGCGATTCGACAGATCAACCTTTTTTCCGGGCCGGTGCTGGCCATCGACATCCCTTCCGGCGTGGACGGGCGAACCGGCCAGGTGCACGGGACGGCGGTCCTGGCGGATGTCACGGTCACCTTCGCATTGGGGAAGCCCGGTCTTTATCTGCATCCGGGGGCATCCCATGCGGGAAGGGTGCTGGTGGCCGATATCGGCATGCCCGTCGCGCTGATGGATTTTCCGGAATCACGGCTGGAAGCGTCGGACACCGCGCTGGTAGCCGCCTGGCTGCCGAAGCGGGCGGAAAACGCCCACAAGGGCAGCGTCGGAACCGTGCTGTCTGTTGCCGGATCCCGCGGGATGACCGGTGCCGCCGTCCTGGCGGCATCCGCGGCTTTGCGCGGGGGAGCCGGGCTGGTCCGGTGCGCCCTTCCGGAACCCCTGGTTCCCATTCTGTCCGTTTTGCTGCCCGAGGCGGTTGTGCTCCCTGTTCCGGGAAAAGACGGACACTGGACGGCAACCGACGCGGACGATGCAGGGGAGATGCTTCCGGGCACCGGCGCGCTGCTGGTGGGACCCGGACTGCCGGTAAACGGGGAGACGGATCTCCTGCTGGACCGTTTGCTGCAGGCCGCCGGAGAGATCCCGGTGGTGCTGGACGCCGGCGCGCTGGGCCTGCTGGCTGCGGGCGAGGATATCGGAACCCGTTTGCCCGCTCAGGCCATCCTCACGCCGCACCCGGGTGAAATGGGACGGATGATGCGGGTTTCCACGGCCGAAATCCTGAAGGACCCGTTGGGCTGCGCCTTGCACTGCGCCA
>JANYKF010000494.1 GCA_025361665.1 Clostridiaceae bacterium | reverse complement strand
TAGGCCTTCCAGATTTCCGCAGATTTGCGGTTGTGTTCCTTGAAGTCGATCTCCAGCACTTTTGGTACCTCCGTTCCAAAACGTTGGCAAAAAGGTGTGTTTGTGGAATAAAATAGCATTTCACACTGCTACAAGCCTGGATGTCGATATGAGGGTGAACCTGGGAATCGAACGAATCATGTCACTCTCTGCCATTCCCGATGGCGGAAAGGACGGTGACTTTCGCTGTCAATTGAAGGAAGGAGGCCGGATTCGATGTGGTTACCGGTCCGGCGAGCATGCCGACCGCTGCCGCTTCTTTGCCTTCTCCGGCCACCATCATCACGATGTGTCGGGATAGCAGGAGATCCGCAATGCCGAGCGTCATGCCATGGGATACCGGTTTGTCGGTTTCCTTCAGCATCGCATGGCCAAGGGTCTTTTCCGCCAATTCGGCCACATGGGGACGGGGCAGCAGGAATTCCGAAGGTTCATTCAGACCCAGGTGCCCGTTCCTGCCGATGCCCAGAATGGTGAGATCGAGGGGTTCCATCGCATCCAGCACATCCGAAACGCGCCTGCATTCCAATTCCGGATTTTCCGCCATGCTGTCGAAGGACAGGATGTTCTCCTGCGAAATCCCCAAGGGACGGAAGAGTTCCCGCTGCAGAAAGGTCTCGCAGGTGGCAGGGCTGTCCATGGAAATCCCGTGCCATTCGTCCAGTTTCACAAAGAAGGCGCGGGAAACATCCATGCCGGTTTCCAGTACCAGCCGCGCAAAGCGGCGATAGGCCTCCAGCGGTGAACCGCCGGTGGCGAGGCAAAGGAGGCTTTCCGGCTTTTCAACGATTTGCGCAAACATGATTTCAGCACATCTTTGGCTGATTTCCTCAAAACTGTTTCTTATCAGGTTCATCATGCTGCAATTCCTCCAAATTGCCCATTCATGGAAAATCAATTTTTGACCAGTTCCCCCGAAGCGCATTTCACCAGATAATCCAGCCTTTCGCAGGTAGGTGTGTCTAAAACCGGTTCCATGTCACGGTATCCGGCCGTCAGGGCCTCAACGCGCTCATGGGCACGGGACAGCAGCGGCTTTCCACCACCGATGACTCCGGCATCCCATGCGTTCCGATTGAAGAGCCTGGTCTCCCACTGACTTTCACGCAGATGCTCCACCGTATGCTCCTCCGCGATGAAATTGCCCCCGATCCCCAGTTCATGAATCAGGTCTTCCGCGATATTCTCCACATCCGCCGTGAATCCCTCCATGACGTAGTTGTAGGAATCCATCCACTCATTGTCCAGAACCAGCTGCTCCAGGCTGATGCCCATATCGGCTCCCACGATCCCCTGGCATCCGATGCCGGTTGTGCCCCCCAGCAAGCTGAAAATGGCATTCATGGATTTTTCAATGCCGCCCTGGAAATCGGGATACAGGGCATCGGTGAGGCCGGAATTGCTGGCCACCTCCAAGCCATAAAACTTGCCCATCTGTCCGGCGGCGATACCCAGCAAAGCTTGCCCTGGAGCTCCGAAAGAACAAAGCAGGGTGCGCATGTCCATCGTGTGATTGGCGGATCCGTAGGAGATTCCGCGCCCGTTCAGTGCCTTGACCAGAAAAATGCTGGCAAGGATTTCCGTATTCTCCATTGTCAGTGTTCCCGCAAGGGTGATGGGTCCGGTGGCACCAGCCATGACCATCGGGCCTATCCAGTAGCCAAACTCGGTATCCGCGAACACCATGGCCATGTCCAGGCTTTCCTTGCGGAACTGGAGGGGGCTCACGGTTTCCAGCCCGTAACCGGTGCCGTTGCCGGTCAGTCGTGCCATCTCGATAATCCACTTGGCCGAATTGGGCGTCAGGATATAGGTACCCCCGGGCTTTTTCGAATATTGGTAAATCAGCTGGTGCGACACGACATCCGACAGGCCGGGATGGACATCCGAAGGGATGGTCACGGCATTGCAGGAGGGAATGCTGCCCAGGCCCTGCACCAGGGAAATTCCCTTCATCACATCGTCCCGCAAGCCATACCGGCGGATTCCGGTTTGATAATCGACAATGAAAACCTGGGTGGATATGCTTCCTGCCAGCTTGCTCCGATTCGGCTGATCGGAGGAACGCACCGGCCTTTCGCTTTTCACCTGTACCAGCATGGCTTCCATGACGCTTCGGGGAACACGCACCACCTGGGATTTCCTGTCCACAATGGCTCCCAGCCGTTCGCAACGGTTCAGGCATTCCTCATGCGGAACCTTGAAACCGGTCTTTTCCAGAATGCGCAAAGAGGCTTCATGCACCCTGGCGATTTCCTCAGACGACAAAACTTCGACCTTGGCATTGATTCTTCCCATTGAATCCTCCTGTTGCTTTCAGTAGCCTTCACCCGTTTAGCTTAGGCAGTTTTCGGTAGTCTTCACCAGTGAATTTCCGCCAGAATTCCCCGTTGCCGTTCACACATCTCGTTGATGAGGGCAACGGCGTTGTTGTAATTTGAAATGGTCGGATCCAGGAGCATGGCCTGCAGCAGCTTGTTGCGGGACTTTTCGGCATATGCCTGGATCAGCAGTTCGTGAATGGCGCCCTGCTGGGCAATCATGGCGGTCACGGCGATCGGCAGGGCCGGCATGGTGATGGGATGGATTCCGGTTCCATCCACGATGGCAGGCAATTCCAACACCATCCCTTCCGGCAATCCCGGCACATAGCCCTTGTTGCCCATGTTCACTGATCCGATCCGGCAGGGCAGGTTGAATGCGATGGCCTCTGCAATCGGAATCCCATATTCATGGGATGGCGACAATCCGCCTTCCCTGACGCTGAAGGACTGTCTGAACCCAGGATCTCCGGCAAAATGGGCCTTGTCCGGGAACAAAGGCCGCGAGGTCGGATTGGAGGAGAAGGAATACACGAATTCCGGTGTCTTGCCGCCATTCCACGGATCCTGTTCCACCGGGTCGTAAAAATACTGGATTTTGGTGCTCGCCAGCATTTCATCGCTCCATGCGATGTACTCGCCGATATGGTTGGTCCCCGGATAGGGCCATAATCCATAGGTCCGGAACATCAGGCGGGACAGGCCGAATTCATCCCAATGCGCCAGCCAGTCGATTTCACGCTCTTTCGCCCGCAACAGCGGATACAGGTCTTCCCCTGTCGATGTGCGGACAATGCGGGTGAACCACCCGAAATGGTTGAGTCCGACTGCATCCGCCTCAATCTCTTCTTTCGGAATCTGCATGAATTCCGACAGCTGGTCCATGCCCATCTGTTCGCCGTGACACAAGCCCACCACCTTGATGGATGTCAGCTTCGAGACGGCTTCCACGAGCTTTGCTTCCGGGTTGGTGTAGTTGAGCAGCCAGGCGTCCGGGCAGACCCGTTCCATGGTCCGGGCGATTTCCAGCATCGGCCCCATGTTTCGAAGCGTATGGAACATGCCTCCGGGTCCGCCGTTCTCCCCATAGACCTGCCGGAATCCATACCGGCGCGGAATGTGGAAATCCATGGACCACCAGTGGTACCGATCCTTTTCAATGGCGGTGATGACGAAATCCGCACCCTCGAGTGCCTTGGCCAAATCCAGAGTGGCGGAGATATTTACCGTCCGATGGATGGATGCAGCCGCCTCCCTACAGTATTTCTCGCTGACCCGCAAGGCTTCTTCCGCGATATCCATGAGCGCGATATCCAGTTCCACCTTTGCGAAGGCCTTGTTGAGCAGGATGTCCGCCAAAGTGGCCGGACAGAAGGAAACACTGCCTGCACCAACGATGGTGAATTTGAATCGATTCTTCATGATTTTCCCCTCTCTATTCTTTCACGCCTCCCAGCGTTACCCCCGTGACAAAATACCCCTGCAAAAACGGATAGATCATCAGGACCGGAATGGCGGCAATGAATACCTGGGCTGCCTTCAGGGTACGGTTGCTGATGGCGCGCAGCAATTCCGCCTGCACTTTGGTGATCAGCTTGATATTGGGCTGGATGAGGATGGATTGCAGGTATGTCTGCATGGGATAGTTCTTTGAGTCATTCATGTAGATCAGTCCGTCAAACCAGGCGTTCCAGTTGCCAACCACCGCAAACACGATAATGGTGGCAAGACATGGCAGGGACATTGGAATGGCAATTTTCCACAGGATCCGCCAGTGGCTGGCGCCATCTACAAAAGCAGATTCCTCGATTTCCTTTGGAATGTTGCGGAAGAAATTCAGCAGCAGGATAATATTGAAGACCTGCACGGCTCCCGGCAGCACAAGGGACCAGATGCTGTCCAGAAGCCCCGTGTATCGAACCACCATATATGTGGGAATCATGCCGCCGCTGAATAGCATGGTGAAGACAAAAAACCATATGAGGACCGGCTGGGCCCTGAATTCCCGTCTCGTCTTCGACAAGGGATAAGCAGCAAGGATTGTCACAAAAGTACTCAGGGACACCCCCAGGACTATCCGCTTTAGGGATACGGACATGGCCAGCCAGAACTGGGCTTTCTTCAGTACGTATTCATACGATTTCAAAGTGAAATCCACCGGCCAGAGACTCACTTGGCCGGCCGTGACAGCAACGCTCGCGCTCAGCGACAGGGAAAGGATATGGACCATCGGCAGCAGGCAGATCAGGGCATACAGAATGAAGCCGAATCCATTGAAAAACTTGAATATCCTTCTTCCAACCGAATTGTCAATCAACATGACCCTCCCTCCTCACCAAATCCGATACTCCGACGATTTGTACGCAATCAGATAGGAAACGGCTACCAGGATGAAACTGACAAAGGAGCGCATCAATCCGACCGCCGCGGCCAATGAATACTGCGCCTGCTGCAGGCCCATCCGATAAACCCATGTGTCGATGACATCTCCCGTGGAGTAGACCAGCGGGCTGTACAGCATGAGGATTTGATCAAACCCTGCATTCAGGACATACCCCATGCTCAGTGTCACCATCAGGATGATCATGGACTGGATGCCCGGCAGGGTGATGTACCAGGTCTGACGGAACCGTCCGGCTCCGTCGATGCTGGCCGCTTCATACAAAGTGGGGCTGATGCTGGTGATCGCGGCAAGAAAAACGATGGTGCCAAAGCCGGTGATCTGCCAGGTTTCCGTCAGAACCAACACCCACGGAAACAGTTTGGGCTGGCCGAGAAACAGAACCGGCACGAATCCTACCTTCTCTAGCAGCCCGTTTACGATGCCGTCCCGGGCGAGAATGTCTTTCAATACGCCTCCCAGGATGACCCAGGAAAGGAAATATGGAAAATAGATGATCGTCTGGACCGACCGTTTGAAAAGTTTGGAGGACACTTCATTCAGCATCAACGCTGCCAGGATGGCTGCGACAGTTTCAAGCACAATTTTCAATATGGCGATATACAGGGTGTTTCCAATCACCTGCCTTACATCGGGAAAGGAAAAGACTCTTTGAAAATTTCCCCAGCCCACCCATTTCGACCGGAAGAACCCCATGAGCGGTTCAAATTTCTGGAACGCCATCACCAGGCCGAACATGGGCCCATAGCTGTAAATGAGCAAAAGGACAAGCGGCACAGCCAGCATCAGATATAGCGGGATTTCCCGTTTCAGGAGGTATTGGTTCTTCATTGCGCACCCCAGTCACTTCGAAGGGACTCCGGTCCGACAGCGATCCTCCCGCTGCCGGACCGGCCTTTGGAAAAAAGTTACTTCAAATTGACAAACCAGTCCTGAACACTCTTTTCACCATTTTTCACGTACCAGTCATTGACTTCCTTGGTGGTCTGCTGCCCGTACAGGGTGTCATATTGGGCAACAAACGCATCAAAGGCGGCCGTATCGCCCTTCATGACGGTATTGATGAACATTTCGTCAAACATTTTCTTCACGCTGGGCCAATTTTCGATCATGAAGGCAGTCGGTTCCGCAGTGTATTCATTGAACAGGAATCGTTTTTCCTTCATGATTCCATCAATAACGCCAAAGCAGCCTTCGTTCGTGTATGACCGGTAAGGAGGCCATCCACCCTTGTCCCCGGTCTTCTTGTAGCTTTCGATCTGTGAGTACAGCGTTTTGTAGCAAATCGGAAGTGCGTCTCCCGATCCCTTGGCGAAAGCTTCGGATATGAGCTGGAATCCTTCGAAATTGAAAGCAGGATTCCAAATCTGCAAAGGATAGGCAATGAAAATCTGGTTGTTGTCTTTTGGATCCGTGTTGTATTTGGTCCATTCTGTTGCAGTTTCCGGATTGTTGTTGAGATCATGGTAGAGATTTGTCATTTTAACGAGTGCTTCGGGGTGAGCGAATTTTTTACTCACCACATTGATCCAGTAGACGGAACCAACGCTGTTGTTGTTCATGGCAGGCTTCTCATCAAACGAAGGGATGCCGACAGGGACCCAGTCCGATTTCGGATCTTTGTCCAGTGTCAGCAACAGCGGCCAGTATGCCCCCCACAATCCTTCAAACATGATGCCGAATTTGTTTGTTGTCAGGTGTTCCTGCAGTTTGGAATCGTCCACAAGCATGAAATCCTGTTCCAGATATCCTTTCTTGTACCAGTCCGACAGCTTCAGCAAGGCGTTTTTCGTAGCGGCGCGATATCCTTCTCCGAACATACCCTGCTCCAATGTGTTTTTGTCATTTTTCACCCATTGGCTGGGATAGGAGTGGAACATGTTGAAAAACGAGACATTCATGCCGAAGTTTTCCGAGTTCCCAGCCATGTTGGCTCCTGGCAGGCCAATGGCATATGTGTCCTTCGTTCCGTTTCCATCCGGATCGCCATTGACAAAGGCATCCATGACAGCTTCAAGCTCCGCCAACGTTTTCGGGACCTGCAGATTCAGTTTCTTGAGCCAGTCCGCACGAATCCAGATCATGTTGGCAGATTCCTTGTAGGAGGCGCCACTGGATTCACCATATATTTTCCCATCTTTTACAGATGCATCCAACAATGCCGAATACTCGCCGGTCATGTACTTTTTCGTATACTGTGTGGCATATTGCTGCATGGGATCCGTAATGTCCGCCAATTGGCCGGCGCTGTACAACTTCTCGAAATTCTTCCGGCTTGCGCTCATCATGTCCGGTAAATCGCCGGAAGCCATCATGATGTTCACCTTTTCTTCCGCCTGGGAACCGGGGCTGGTCCACAGAAACTTGTACTTGATGCCCAGTCTTTCCTCATAAATGCGGGTGTAGACATTGTTGTTGATGTCATCGCCTTCCGGGAACCAGAAGGGACCGTCGTTGCTGGTTTGGATCAGGGTGACTTCGATGGGCGGATCATATTTGCCATATGGATCCTGGAGAGGCGGGACTGCCGCATCCAGAAGGGAGCTGGCCGCTGCCTCGCTCGTTGCGGCAGTTTCAGACGGCGCTGCTGTTTCGGTGCTCACTGCCGATGCGGATGCCTCTGCCGATTTGGCAGCTTCAGCTGTGGCCGATGGTGCGGCGGATGTGTCTGCGGGTTTTGCGGTCCCGCACGATGCCGTTCCTGCGAGGAGGATGAAACACAATAACAGGGCAAGGACTTTTCTGACTTTCCGATTCATTGACTGTTTCATTGTCTGTACTCCTTCCGTCATTTGGTCATGTATCTGTTTGGGCGATCCCCATAACATTCAATTGGTCAAAGGAAGGGCTGGTTCCATCCCGGACATAGCAATGACTGACC
>JANYKF010000491.1 GCA_025361665.1 Clostridiaceae bacterium | reverse complement strand
TTTTTACACCAGAATCAAACCTGGATGCGTGCAGATGCCTGTGTGTGATATCATGGTCACAAGTCCACTATTCGGGAAAGTTGGTAAACGGAATGATTGCACATCTGAAGGGCGTTCTTGACCGGATCACGCAGGATAGCCTGATTCTGGACGTGAACGGCATCGGCTTCCGGGTATTCACGGCGACCGGGACATTGGCGGAAGTCGGGATCGGCGAAATCATTCGCGTCTACACCCACACCTATGTAAGGGAAGACATATTGGCCCTTTACGGATTTCTGACGGAAAGCGAGCTTCTCATGTTCGAGCAATTGCTCGCCATCGGCGGAGTTGGTCCGAAGGCAGCATTGGCTTTGATTTCAGCCGTCTCCCCCTCGGCCTTTGGTCTGGCAGTCCTTACTGAAGATGCAGACCGCCTGACAAAAGCGCAAGGCATCGGTAAGAAAACCGCGCAGCGCATCATTCTGGAACTGAAGGATAAAATCAGGAAAGAGCAGGCGGCCTCGGGGTTGGTTTCCGGAGTCGCGCAGATATCCCGCGATGCCGTTCCCGAAGGGACTTTTGGGGAAGCGGCAGGCGCGCTCATGATGCTCGGATATTCCGCGTCGGAGGCGCAAAAATCCGTGTCCGCCGCGATGGAAGACGGAAAACCGCTGGAGTCGGTCATCCGGGATGCATTGAAAATGCGGGGAAAGGTCCTCCGGGGCGGATGACATCATGAGTTCGCCGAAAAAAAGGCAGGAAACAGGAGGGAAGACGGTTGGAGGAAGAACGTTTACTAGGCGGAGCGGTTCGTCGCGACGAAGAAGCGGACATGAGCCTGCGGCCCAGGACCATGGCGGAGTACGTCGGGCAGGAAAAGGTGAAATCCAACCTTTCCGTTTTCATTGAAGCGGCGAAAAAGCGGGGGGAATCGCTGGATCATGTCCTGCTATATGGCCCGCCAGGCCTCGGGAAAACCACATTGGCGGGTGTCATCGCCACGGAAATGGGTGTTTCCCTGCGAATCACTTCCGGTCCGGCCATTGAAAAACCGGGAGATTTGGCGGCCATTCTCACGAACCTGATGGTATCCGACGTCTTGTTCATTGATGAAATCCATCGCCTGAACCGGAGCGTGGAAGAGATACTCTACCCGGCCATGGAAGACTATGCCCTGGATATCATGATCGGAAAGGGACCCAGCGCGCGTTCCATCCGCCTGGACCTTCCCCGGTTCACGCTGATTGGGGCGACAACACGGGCCGGGATGCTCACTTCGCCGCTCCGCGACCGTTTTGGCATCATCAACCGACTGGAATTGTATACGGAGGGGGAACTCACGCGCATTGTCAACCGATCGGCCGGCATCCTGGGCATTTTCATCGATCCCGCCGCATCCGTGGAAATTGCCCGGCGATCACGCGGAACGCCGCGCGTCGCCAACCGGCTGCTCAGACGGGTCCGGGATTTTGCGGAAATCCGCTCCGACGGGCAGATCACCATGGATGTCGCACAATATGGCCTGAACGCCCTGGATGTGGATCTGCTGGGTCTTGACGGCACGGATCGGGTCATCCTCAACGCCATCATCCGCAAATTCGACGGGGGACCGGTGGGTCTGGACACGTTGGCGGCAACGACCGGAGAGGAGCCCGACACAATCGAGGATGTTTATGAGCCATTCCTCCTGCAGCTCGGGTTCATTCAAAAAACACCGCGTGGCCGAAAGGCCACTCGTTTGGCGTATGCGCACCTTGGCGTCCCGTACGGCGGGGATGCCGAATCCGGGCAAGTTGTTTTTTCGGACTGACATAAGGTGCCGGTAGGTACAGGGATATCAATCACCAAGGGGGAGGCTCCGGATGAAAATCGGGTTTATCGGAACGGGCGCCATGGGTGGAGCCATGCTCAAGGGCATTCAGGAGAAGAATCCGTCGCATCAGTTTCATATTTACGACAAGGATCTCGCCAGGATGGGCGAGACGGCGAAAAGGTACGGTGCGGCTGCCCATCAGGATGAAGCATCTGTTGTCGCTGCCTCGGACATTGTTTTTCTGGCAGTGAAGCCAAACCACATGGAAAGTGTTTTGAAGGCCTGCGCCGCAGCATCCACGGACGGAAAGGTGTTCGTTACCCTGGCGGTTGGACTTCCCCTGGCACTTTATGTCCGTTTTTTCGGAGAGCAGGCAAAGGTGGTCCGCACCATGCCGAATACTCCGGCGCTCATTGGCGAGGGAATTACGCTGTATTGCTGCACACCCGGCATGTTGCCGGATGAGAGGCGCACGGTGGTGTCCCTGCTGGAGACAGCCGGAATGGTCGAGGAACTTGAAGAGCGCCTGATGAGCGAGGTGACGGCGGTCACTTCCAGCAGTCCCGCCTTTTTCTTCATGATGATCGAGGCGATGGGGGATGCGGCTGTCCTGTCCGGCATTCCCCGCGCCGCCGCTTACCGCTGGGCCGCCGCTGCCATGGCTGGATCCGCCCGCCTGTTTCTGCAAAGCGGAAAACATCCGGGTGAACTGAAGGACATGGTCACTTCTCCAGGCGGGACCACCATTGAGGGATTGGCCGTGCTGGAACGGAACGGATTCCGCTCCGCAGTCATCGAAGCCATGGGTGCCATCACCCGAAAAGCGCGCGCCATCGGTGAAAGCAGGTAGCATGATGTATTCGGAAAAGACGGTTCGGACAGAATCCGTGTATGAGGGCAGCATCATTCACGTTGAAAAGCTGACTGTGGAGCTGCCGAACGGGAAAACGGCCACACGCGACATCGTCCGCCACAAAGGCGCTTCAGCGGTTGTTCCTGTCACGCCGGAGGGAGACTTTCTGCTGGTGCGCCAATACCGGAAACCGAACGAGATGGTTTCCATCGAAATACCGGCCGGCAAACTGGATGCAGGGGAGGATCCGGAATCCTGCGCGATCCGGGAGCTGGAGGAAGAAACGGGCTTTCGGGCCGCGACGCTCGAGAAGCTGTTTTCCATGCAGTCGACTCCGGGGTTTTCAGATGAGATCATTCATGTCTTCCTGGCTACGAACCTGCTGCCCGGCAATCCCGATCCGGATGAGGACGAGTTCGTATCCGCCTTCCCTGTCCCTTTTCCCGAGGCACTTTCCATGATTCGGGACGGCCGCATCACGGATGGGAAGTCGATTGCCGGGCTGTATGCCGCACTGGACCGGATGGGTCTTTTGAAACTTGCAGGCTCAGGCAGATGACCTGGCCAACATATTTCATTGGAAAAAACCGTTTGTTTGATTACGTTGCATTCACTTTGGTATATTAATGAAGAGGGCAGCATCATCATGACGAATTGCCCGGAAAATGGGGGGGACACCATGAAAGAACTTTTATTGGATTTCATAGTCTATCTGCGTGGCAAGAAAACACTTTCAGAGAATACCCTTGAATCATACTGCCGCGATGTGCAGCAATATATCGATTTTCTCGGCGCCCAGGGAATCATCAACGTCAAGCAGGCCCCATACGATATTTTCACCACTTACATCAAGGAGCAGCAGTCGGCAGGGCGCGCGCCGACCACCATCAACCGCAGCATGGCCTCGGTCCGCGTGTTCTACCGGTATCTGATGATGGAGGCCATCGTTTCGGTGAACCCCACCATCGGGATAGAATCACCGAAAATCGATCGAAAAAGGCCCGGATACCTTACGCAGGAGGAAGTTCGGACCCTGCTGGATCAACCGGTGAAGAGCGGTCCGAAAAGTGGCCTGAAAGGTGTCCGCGACAAGGGGATGATGGAACTGGTCTATGCGTCCGGCATCCGTGTTCATGAACTGATTGCCCTGAACGTGGCGGATTTGGACATGAAGAACTGCATTCTGCGCTGCGGGGAACCTGGGTCCGATCGGTTCATCCCGCTTGATCCGCAGCGCATGAAACTGATGGCCAGTTATCTGGAAGAAGCCCGTCCGTACATGATGCGGGACAGGAATGAAAGAGCCCTGTTCATCAACACAAATGGCGGACGCCTTTCCAGACAGGGCTTCTGGAAGATCATCAAGCAATATGCGCAGCAGGCCGGCATTGAGAAGGAGATCACCCCTCACATGCTGCGCCAGGCTCTCGCCGTGCATCTGCTGCAGACAGGGCGCAATCCCGACGAGGTCAAGGCGCTTCTGGGCCGCGCCGATCTGACTTCCCTCATCGAATTCATTCCGGGAGGGAAAGCCGCGAAATGATGGAGCGGACACTGGAAATCGGCATCATCGGGCTTGGACTCATCGGCGGTTCCCTGGCGAAGTCATGGAAGGCGAACAACCGCCACACCAGGATCATTGCCTGCGATACGAACGCCGCCGATCTGGAAAAGGCATTGGCGGAGCATGTCATCGATGTGGGAACAGACACCCCGGACAGTGCTTTTTCAGACTGTTCACTCGTTTTTATCTGTACACCCGTTTCAGTCATGCAGGCAGTGGCATCCACCCTGATTCCGCTCCTGCCGGAGGAATGCCTTCTGGTCGATACCGGAAGCACAAAGCGGGAAGTCATGGAGATCTTCTCGGCAATGGGATTGCGCCGCCGCTTTATTGGCGGTCACCCGATGGCCGGTTCGGAGCGCTCCGGCTACGCCGCATCGCGGGCCAATCTGTTTGAAAATGCCTGGTTTGTCCTGACGCCCTATCCTGAAACAACGCCGGAAGCCATTGTGCGTGTATTCAGGCAGGTATCCGGCACGGGCGCCATACCCATTCGGATGGACGTGGCCGAACACGATCGGGCAACCGCCCTGATCAGCCATCTGCCGCATGTCGTTGCTTCCCTGCTGGTGGAGACCGTGCGGGAGTCCGAAACCGGCAGCGGGACTTTGCGCCGTTTGGCGGCCGGCGGCTTCAGGGACATTACGCGGATTGCCTCCTCATCACCGGGATTGTGGAGCGGCATCAGCCTTTCGAACCGGGGGCCGATCCGTGATGCCATGATGCAGTTTCGGACTGGGATCGACGGCTTTCTGCATATGTTGGAGAATGGCGACGAAAGCGGGCTGAGGGATTTTTTCCAGTCATCCCGGACATGGCGGGACGCCTTGTCCGTCGTGCAGACCGAGCGATACATGACGGTCGCGGAAATTACGGTGGATGTGGAAGACAAGCCCGGCATCATCGCCAGCATCGCGGTTGCACTGGCGGCCCGGGACATCAACATCAAGAATATCGGCATCAATCATGTGAGGGAGGAAGACGAAGGGGCCCTGCTCATCCGGTTTGAAAATCTGGATGAACGGGATTTCGCATCGTCAGTCCTGACAGAGGCCGGATACGCTGTGAAATGCCGGGAATGAAAGCAATTCACCGGCAGCGAACGAGTAAAGGCCTTCATCCGACAAATGGCCATGGGTTGAAAAACAATGGATCGCAAATGAACGCGGGAAGACCTCCGTCCGTCAAATGGGTAAGGATTGATCCATCGATGGAGCGCGCGCATGCACCTCGAATCGATCGTCAGAGACACCGCATGGAGGGTAAAGCGATGAACAGGAAAATCAGAAAACGTTCCACGCTTGCTATTATCTGGCTGCTGACCGCACTCATGGTCTTGACAGGTTCTGTTCCCGGGACCCTGAAAGGAAGCGCGGCAACCGTGTCCGCGGCAGAGGTCAAATTGGCTGACTCGGTCGTGCTGTACATTGGAAGCAACCTGGCCCGCGTTCGCAACGAGCTGACCCCGATTGATCCCGGGCGGAACGGCACGGCGCCCTTCATCGTGAGTGGACGTACCCTAGTGCCCATCCGGTTCCTGGCTGAATCAACCGGTGCTTCGGTCTCCTATGAAGCCGTGTCGCAAACCGCCGTCATCCGTGCAGGTGCCAAGACCATCCGCATCCGCGTCGGAAGCGTTTCCATGAGTGTGAACGGCGTGAGGGCGGCTTTGGACGTCGCACCATTCACCCAGAACGGACGCATGTATGCGCCTTTGCGGGCGGTATCCGAAGCACTCGGGAAGTACCTGTTCTATGAAGGCGGACTCATCGTCGTATCCGATGTTCCGGTGTTCCTGGACAAGACCCGCGATGCAGCACTCATCACGGCGCAGTCCCGCGCCCTCGGCATGGTGCAGGTGGCCCACTCGGCGGCTGAGCTGATGGCGAAGCTGACGGGCTGGACGAATGGAGGCGGAAATGCCGTGCGCGACGGGGGTCCCATGCTGGCGGGCGCAACCGGCGGCACGGCGCCATCCACCGCCAACGGCAGCAAGGCTTCCAGCGCGGAAGCCGCCCCGGCGCTGCAGGCACCGGTCGGTTCGACCGATGCGTACTCCACCACGAACGTCCAGGTTGCGGGCGTGGATGAAGGCGACATCATGAAAACGGATGGAAGCCTGTTGTTCCAGGTGAACCGGAACCGCGTTCTGATCATCCGCGCATTGCCGGCCGCATCCATGAGCCTTTTGGCAACGGTGCAGCTGGGCGAGGAGAACTTCTGGCCCAG
>JANYKF010000199.1 GCA_025361665.1 Clostridiaceae bacterium | reverse complement strand
GAGAATCGGGAGAATCCGGAAAATCGGGAGAATCCGGAAAATCGCGGGAATCAGCAGTACCAGCAGAGCCCGATAAGCCAGCAGAGCCCGATAAGCCAGCAGAATCCGGCGAATCTGATGAACCCTGAAGGCCTGGAAAAGCGTCCTGTTCAGGTGGGGCCGATGTACGGGTCAGGCTGGAAAAAACTCATGAAATCAGATGCGGCGCTCATATCCGAAGCCTCCGTGTCAAAGAACCCGTTGTCAGGAAAAAACAAGTTGACCGGAATCAGCACCGAGACGGATGCGATTCTGGAAAAAATCGATCATGACATTGCACGTGACAGAGTGAGTGGTGTGGGACGTGCTGCGTCCAAACGCGTGAAAGCATCTCGTGGAAGGCGTTTGGCATCGAACCTCCTCATCGTGGGCGGCATTCTGCTGATTCTGGTTCCATTGGCCGTCACCGGCATCAACATGAAGCGGAATGCGGATGCCATGGATGCCTTCCTGGCCGACACCTCGACCGTTGTGAATGATTCCCGGACATCCACGGAAAATGTCGATTCCTTCTACCAGTCCGATGTTGATTTTTCCGCTATCGGAGGCCAAAGCGGCACCATCGACCCGGGAGTTGCCATCGGAAGTTCAGCGGAACCGGGTTCCGTATCGCAAACGCCATCAGATGCGACATCAGGGACGGCATTGGGCGTGTCGCCGGAAACAGTGGCTGGAACAGACCCTGCTTCGGTTTCACCAGCCGAACCCACATCAAAACCGTTGATGTCAAAGGAAGAAATACAAAAAAGGATGATCGGGGTCCTGTACATCGATAAAATCAAAGTCCGCATACCGGTCATGACCGGCGTGGATGAGGAAACGCTCCGTGTGGCTGCCGGCAGGATGCCGGAATCGGGGAAACTGGACAAGATCGGCAATGTCGTGCTGGCCGGACACCGGAGCTACACATTCGGCAAGTATTTCAACCGGCTGGACGAACTGCAGGTGGGGGATACGTTCAGCATCAAAACAAGGACGAAAACGCTGGAATACAAAATCTACAAGAAATTCGTCGTGGAACCGAACGACTTTTCCATTCTGAACTACAACAAAACCGACAAGATATGCACGCTGTTCACCTGCACGCCCGTGATCATCGCGAACAAGCGGCTGGTTGTGCAGGCGATCCAAACCAATTGACCGGAAGGACTCTTGATGCTCGGATGCGTCCATTTGCATCCATATGAACACAAGCAGAAACGAGTTATCCGTCTGTCTCCACTGTGGATGAACGGTCATGAAACGCTTGCCAGCTCACATCCATCGGCAGGTTGAACCAGCCTGCAAGATTGGCTGCAACAGCTTCCTGTCCGGGCGGGATCGGGATCATCGCGATGACGCGGCGGTCACCCCTGCGGCGGAACTGCCGATAACAGAACAGCAGCTGCGAGGGGTTCCGCATGTTGTATCCCACCGCTTTCAGCCTGTTCAGGCCTCGTCCCCACGATATGAGTTCCCCTCTGTAAAAGAGACCATCCGCATGAATGACCGCTTCGTCTTCCGTTTTCAGAAGGCGCTTTTTTGCCGATCCTGCCGATATTCTGGAGATGATGAGGATGAAAACGCCGACACCGAGCATGATGGCCAGAAACGGTCCCATTTCTTCCGGGTCCGTCGCGAAGATGACCACGCCGATCAGGGCAAAAATGGCAAACAGGACAATTCCGGCAATCTTGATGACGGACAGGTCGGAGATTTCCTGCAGACGCTGCTTTTCCCAGATGTCCGCGGGATACCGCCACCAGGCAAGGATGCCCTCTCCTTTTTGGATTTTTCTCATGATGGCCGCACGTTTTCCAAAGAAGGGGGCAAGGATGAGTGTGGTGATGAAGGTGATCAGGCCGATGAACGCGCACCCGAAACCCCACTGCATCATATCCACCGCAGAGGGAAGGACCGCTTCCAAGGCAAATGGGACGACCATCATGCCGAGTCCGAGAAGGAGGAAGAAGAGATTGACGGTTTTTGCCGTCCTGCCCGTATAGGTTTGCGCATTCATCTCGTTTCCTTTCCAAAAGGAGCCGCCTGTCATCAGATGTCAGCTGATTGATAGACGGCTCCTTCCTGTCCGGGTGTATGCGGGTTC
>JANYKF010000115.1 GCA_025361665.1 Clostridiaceae bacterium | reverse complement strand
CAGGCGGCGGCCGAACGCCTCGGAGTACGGCATGTGGAAACGCGCGCGGTGGAGGTCTTTGGCGAGGAGACGACGCCAATCCCGTTCGTGCTCGAGTTCGCGGCGCGCGGCGTCTTTCCAGAGCGCCGGAGCGATCAGTCCTCGCTCGAGCATCCGGAGCCGCGAGCGCCAGATGTCATAGTACAGGTACCGCCGCGCCTCGATGTGCAGCATGATCAGCGCGAGGGCGACTGACAGCAGGACCGTCTCATCCGGCACGGCCTTCAGCAAGTCGTAAAACAGCATGATATCCACCATGGAAGTCTCATCGACCACCAGGACATCGCATGCCAAAGGATATTCGGCATTGCGCGTGCTCCTTTGGGGTGGTTTGTACTCCAGGAGGCGGTGCAGCGTCTTCGCCTCGCGACCGGTCGTTTCGGAAAGGCGCTTCGCCGCACGTCCAGTCGGGGCAGCCAGCAAAACGGTTGCACCAAGTGCTTCGAATACTTTCAGGATGGCAAGCGTCGTGGTGGTCTTGCCGGTTCCGGGCCCCCCCGTGAGAATGGTGCATTTGGCGGAAACCGCTTTCCGGACCGCTTCCTGTTGAATCGGATCGTAGGTGATGCCGGCTTCCCGGGCGGTCTTTTCCAGGATCGGTTCCGGGTCGGCCAGGCGATAGGGGCTTTCCCTGCCGACAATCGCCATCATCCGGCTTGCCGCACCCGTTTCCGCGAACCAGTAGGCAGGGAGCCACAAGGCGGCATCCCCGGACACGGCGGTCTGTCGTTCCATTGCGGCATCATATCCGCGTATCGTCTCGGATAGCCGCAGACCGGCAGGTGCTCCGAGGATCTCCACCATGATGTCGCGCGCAGCGGCCATCTTCGTCAGCGCTTCCGTGATGATGGGTTCCGGAAGCTCCAGCAGCTTCCCGCAGGCCTTTATCAGCTGGGGCCGCGTCACGAAGCAGTGTCCTTCGCCCGCCAGCTCGTTCATCACGTAAAGGATGCCAGATCGGCAGCGGGCATGCGAATGCGGGTCCACCCCCAGCTTCCGGGCAATGGCATCCGCCGTGCGAAAACCGATGCCCCAGATATCGTCTGCCAATCGGAAGGGATTTTCCCGCACCGTCCTGATGCTGGCATCCCCGTATGTCTTGTAGATTTTTCCCGCAAAATGGGTGGAAACGTCATGGTCCTGAAGAAATAGCATCAGATTCTTGATTTCCTTCTGCTCCACCCAGGCTTTCTTGATCAGCAGCACCCGTTTGGCGCCAATTCCGGGAACCTTGATGAGGTCATCCGGCCTTTCTTCAAGAATGTCCATCGTTTTGTTCTTGAAAGTCTTCACGATTTTTTTCGCGAATTCGGGACCGATGCCCTTGATGAGGCCGCTTCCAAGGTATTTCTCCAGCCCGGCCAGGGTTGCGGGAACAGTCTCCTCATAGGCGGATGCGGAAAACTGGCGGCCGAACTGGCTGTCGATGCGCCATTCGCCCTTGAGCGCAATCGTGGATCCCACGCGCACGCCGGCAAGGCTTCCAACCACCGCGACGAGTTCCGGAAAACCCCTGGACTTGATCTTGACAACGGCGAACCCACTCGCTTCGTTGGCGTACGTGATGCGCTCCACGATTCCGGAAAGCTGCTCCATACATCCTCCATGGCATCATTTTTTCTGTTTTTCGATCCTGATCGCGCAATGCTCGCGCAATGCGGCTTTTCCCAGATCAACTTATTGCGGCACACCCTCCGGCTGCCCTACGCTTTTGGTATCAGAAGGGTGACGCGCGTCCAGAACCCTTCCCGGCTGTCCAGCTGCAGGCCGTACATCCCGCCGTATCCCAGCTGCAGTCGGCAATGAATGTTCAAAAGGCCCACACGCGTTCCGGGAGGGATCTGTTTCGCTGCGGGTTCCATAGGCGCTTCCGCCCGGGAGGCAGGCTGCTCCTCCGAGGAACCTTTCCCGGCGGCCTGCGCATCCGTTCCTTCCGCCAGAAGCGCCCTCAGGCTTTCCAATTCTTCCTGCGAGATTCCCTTCCCGTTGTCGGAAACGGCAATCCGGCATGCGTCCCCCTGCATTGCCACACCGATGTGAATCCGCCCGGAACCGGATTTCCCGGCAAATCCATGCTTGAAGCAGTTCTCCACAATCGGCTGCAGCAGCATCCGGTACATGGGGATGTCAAGGCAATCCCCGGGAACCTTGAGATGAAGGGAGTAACGGCCCGGAAACCGAATCTGCATGATCGTCATGTATTCCCCGGCGCAGGTCAGCTCATCGCACAGTTTCACGACCTGATCCGAACGAACGGCATATCGGAATATGCCGGCCGTGGCCACCGCCAATGCGCCGATTTCCTCCGCGTCGTGAACGATGGCCATGCTCCGGATGGATTCCAGGGTGTTGTAGAGAAAGTGCGGGTTGATCTGGCTCTGGTAGTAGGACAATTCCGTTCTCATCCGTGTCAGATCCATTTCATACAGCCGCTTTTCCGCCTCGCGGGTTCTCCGGTCGGCTTCCTCGAGCTTGCGCACCATGCTGTTGATGTGCGTGGCCATCACGCCCACCTCGTTGTTCACCGGCGTCACGATTTCGTGGTAGCCAGGCGAGCTGCCGATGGCTTCCATCGACCGCACAATCCCTTCCACGGGACCTGTGATGGCCCGGATGGTCGCGACGCTGGCGACGGCCAGGATGGAAACGCCCGCCAGCAGGATGCCCAGGCCAACCCAGACCATCAGAAGGATTGGTGCCTTGATCACCGCGCGTGACACGAGAACGGCCAAGGTCCAGTCCGATTCCGGAACCTGCGCGGAGAGGACGAGGGCGGACTTGTTCCGGTATTTCACATATCTTCGCGCATCCTTGGCCACGCCGGCCGTTCCCGACGTCCCGGAAAAGATTCCCACCATCTGCTGCCGCTCATCCGCGGCCAGGGCGGAGGTCGCAACCAGCACACGGTCTCCTTCCAGCAACAGCCCGAGATTGCGGGAATCTCCTCCGGCCAGCGTTTCCAGGACATCGCGCACCGTCGTGTAGTCAAACAGGGATATCAGGTACCCTTCCGCGCGACCCGACCCGGAACTCGTCAGGATTGGCGTGACGTGGGCAAAATACAGGAGGTACGGCTCCGGGCCCTGGATGGCTTTTGTGAAATACGAACGGACAAGGGTCCGGTTTTCCAGCTCCGGCTGCCGGGCAAGCGCCTCCAGGACTGCCATGGCATTGGCATCCACCCCAGCGGAAACGGGTGCCGATTTCCCGGAAACCAGGATGACACCCTTCATGTCGTCAGAAATCGCACTCATTGAAGCGTAGGAGTCCGCAACGTAGCGGGCCATGTCGACCCTGGTGCCGGGAAAGTCGGGAAACCCGCTCTTTTCCAGAATGAAGGCATAATTGCGTTCGTTTGCCTCGATGCTGCGCAGGGTGGAACGGACGCTTTTCCCGCTGCGTTCCGCCAAATCGTAGAAACGTTCGACCGCGGCGCGCGTCATGATCGCATCGAATGCCGCATAGACCGCCCCCATGGTCAGCACCAGCAGCGCGGCCGCCACGCACACAATCAGATTGATCTGGTTGCGGATCCGGAAGTCCCCGAAGGTTTTCATACGGACCTCCCCTCTTCAGAGGAAGGCATGGAATCAACCGGGGGCGATGCATCCCCGATTCCTGCCGAACCCTCTCCGCTCCGGAAAGTGCGGGGCGAGAGCCCGGTCATCTTCCGGAACTGGCGCGAAAAGTGGCAGGCATCCGGATAGCCGCATTGCGCGGCCACTTCGGTCACCGGAAGGTCCGTCTCCAGCAGAAGGCCTTTGGCATGATTCAGCCGAAGCATCGTCACGTGCTCCGTGAATCCCCGGTTCAGGTGCTTCCGGAACAGATCGCTCACATACGTGGCATTGTAATGAAACGCAGCCGCAAGATCGCTCAGGTAAAGCGGCTCGGCATAATGAGCCTCCACATGCCGCAGCAGCGCCTCAAACCGGGTATCCGGATGCATGCCGGCCCGGGAGTGCCGGTGCAGGAGCCCGACGGTGACTTCCCGCAGGTATCCTCCCATTTCGTCCACCGTCCGGAACATGGCGCACAGTTCCTGCTGCGTCACCACGGAAAACCGATCTTCCCCGTCGACGGAACCCGCATGATTCCAGGTAATGCAGAACAAATTGTAGATCCACAGGGCATCCCCGATGCCATAGCGGTTTTCCCGCGCATAGGGCCCGATTCGATCCAGAAAAGGCAATATCGTGGCCGGTTTTTCAAATGCCTGGAGGAACCGGTCCAGCACGCCGCGCATTTTCTCCGGTTGATTTTTCCAGCTGTGAACATGGAGGTCAGGGCGGATGAACTGGCCGCAGAGCGCGGCATCCGCTTCCTGCCACGTTTCGGCCGGATGGCAGTCGGCGTGGCGCAGGGCACTGAACCCGATTGAAAACCCGGTTGCAGTCTGCGCTTCCGCCTTTCTCGCCGCCTGTTCCGCCAAATCGGAATCGGTGTTCAAGAAAACAATGAACCGGCGAACACCGATGGTCAGATACAAGGAAGGGGCAAGGGGAAGCAGCACCGTCTCGCGCACCCGCGCAGCGTCGGTTCCATCCACAACCGCCGCCTGCCATCCGGCATGCGTCATGTTCCTGTGAAAATGGCCGAACAGCGACTCGTGCGAGGTGATGTTCCGTGCGCCCAGCCAATCTTCGAGGTCGTCATCCTCCGTCCCCGGGGGTCTGGCGCGGCCCAATGTCAAGGCCAATCGCCCCATGACGGCGTCAAGTTCTTCCCGTTTCAGCGGTTTCAGCAGGTAGTGCGCCGCCCCGAGTTCCATGGCCCGCTGTGCGTAGGCGAATTCATCATACCCGCTGATCACCGCGAAGGCGCACGGCAGTCCGGCAGCGCGGACCCGCGCCATCAGGTCAAGTCCGGAAACCGCGCCCATGTTCACGTCGGTCAGAACAATGTCGGGGCGCTCCGAAATGATGCGGCGGATTGCCTCCTCCGGATCGGACAGCTGCAGGCACACTTCCGCGCCATGGCTTGCCCAGTCGCAGCTGCGTGAGATGCCTTTCACAATCCAGGGTTCGTCATCGACGATGGCCACCCGCAACATGCCTCTTCCTCCCTTTCACGGTTTGCGCATGCGCACAGCCGTGTTTGCACGATCGTGCCGACTGCAAATGCGCAGCATGGGCAATGCACCCGCACAATCAGTGTATCCTCACGAAAACACCATTGCAAGCGGATCGGGATTTCCAGGGCAAGTTCCGAATAACACACGGCTACATCCGAAGAACCGGCAGGCATTCTCCTGGAATGACGGGTATGCTTGTATGTGTCCACGGATTGGGAAGCAGGTGATTCCATGCATTTGATCGGTTCCTTCGTCGTCAGGCATACGAAAATCATCATCGCCGTTTTTCTGGCATTCATGCTTTTGGGCGGAATCATGGCACTTGGCGTTCATGTCAACCTGGACAACATTGGCTATCTGCCGGACACATCCAGTGCCAAACGCGCAGTCGCCATGCTGCAGGATGAGTTCGGCATGCGCGGCACGGCCACGCTCATGGTTCATGAACCGGATCCGGTCAAAGTGATGGCGCTGAAACAGAAGCTTGAGGCACTGCCTGAAATCAACCAGGTGGTCTGGCTGGACGACCGCGTGGATCTGAAAACGCCTGTTGCCTCCTGGGATGCCCGCCTGACCGACAGGTTCTACAAAGATGGTTACGCCTTGTTCACATTGCTCTTTTCCGACAAGAACGACAGTTCCATCACACATGACGGTGTTTTGAAAGCTGCGGCGCTTGCCGGTCCCGAAGCGGTCCTGGCGGGTCCCGCCATCACTTCGCAGCACTCCGTGGAACGCATCAGCCGGGAAGTTCCCGTGTATTCCGCGGTTGCCGTCGTGCTGATTCTGATCCTGCTGCTGCTCTCAACCACTTCATGGCTGGAACCGCTGCTGTTCCTGATTTCAATCGGAGCCGCCATCGTCATCAACATGGGGCTGAACCTGATCAGCGGCGAAGTGTCGCAAATCACCTTTGCGGCCGCATCCATTCTCCAGCTTGCCGTTTCCATGGACTATTCGATTTTCATGATGCATCGGTTTCATGAACGGCGCGCGGCCGGAGACGACATCCGGACGGCCATGGTGAATGCGATGACCTTGTCCGCCACGCCTGTGCTGGCCAGCGCGCTGACGACAGTGGCCGGTTTCACCGCCCTCATGTTCATGAACTTCGGGATCGGCGGGGATTTGGGCAAGGTGTTGGCACGGGGCGTGTTGCTGAGCCTTCTGTCCGTCCTCACGTTTCTGCCGGCACTCGTCATCGTCACGGACAAGTGGGTGGAGAAATGGTCGCACCGGGAAATGACCCTTCCCCTCAAAGCCGTGGCGAAAGCGGCGGTCAAGGGCAGATATTTTCTGATACCGCTGCTGATGGTGCTTGCTTTCGTCTTTTTCCGTGCCCAAGGCAAAGTCGATTATTATTACGGCATGGAAAACGTCCTGCCTGTGAATGACACAGCCCTCACCGCCCAGGCGAAGATCAGGCGCGTATACGGAAACACGGAGCAGTCCACCTTGCTGCTGCCGATCGGGGATCCCGCCGGTGAAGCGGCGCTGGCAGCCGAACTGGAAAAACTGGACGGGGTCGTCTCTGTGGACGGCTTGTCCATCGGAGCCGCTTCCCGTCTGCCGGACGCACTTCTGCCGACCTCACTGG
>JANYKF010000162.1 GCA_025361665.1 Clostridiaceae bacterium | reverse complement strand
CCAAATGGCGGAGTGCCTGCACGGCGGAGTGCCTGCATGGCTGAGTGCCTGCACGGCGGAGTGCCTGCATGGCGGAGTGCCTGCATGGCGGAGTGCCTGCATGGCGGAGTGCCTGCATGGCTGAGTGCCTGCATGGCGATTTTCTGGGTCCTGCACATCTCCGCATCGCATATGCATGATTCCGTGTACATATTGTTAAATGCACTAAATTTTAGTACACATATTATTTCGTATTACTAATTATAAAACGGGAAGTTTTCACCTGTCAAGATGAAGTTTCAAGGGTTTGACAATTAGCCCGATCATTCGTTCGAATGAGGGATGCGGTTTTCGGGGGTCATTGGATTATTCATTTGACCTTGATACCGAAAATCTTCTGGGCATACGACCCGACCACCAGCATGTTGTTATAGACGGCCGGTGTCGCTTCGACATTCCGCCCCAGCGAAATCACATCCAAGTCTTTCCCCGTGCGGGGGTCAAACAAATGCATCTGTCCCGCGAAATCGCAAAACACGGCATATGTCTTCCCGTCATTTCCCTTCATTGGAACAGGAGAACTCCAGCTGTAGGAAGGCAAATCCCTCACCCATACGGATTTTCCCGTCTTTTTGTCCAACGCGACCAATTGGCCGCTGGTTGCCGATTTAGTCAGGCAGACATTGAAAATGATCAGGTCGGAAATATCGTCTTTCCCGACGAGCGGAGTGGCCAGGGCGCCTCCATTGAGATAGTACTGATAGACACAAGGGACGTCATACTGCCATACGAGTTTTCCGGTCATGGCATCCAGTTTCCTGATATTGCAGTCGGCTCCTTTTTTTGTCACGGAGGACCTTTTGTCTATCTCATTTGCCGTGTACAGGAACACGCCATCGGAAGCATCCTCGACTGTAATCGTGCAGTCGCTGTCATCCTGCGCATTGAAAACCCACACCGGCTTCATGGTATTCAGGTCCAGGCTTTGAACTGAGCCGCCGTTGTCGCTGAAAAAAAGGAAGTTCCTGTAGGCTGCCGGCGAGTTCTCGATTCCGAGCTCATCGGTGAAACTGGCGTGGTACCTGTATTTCGTGATCTGCGGTGCAATGGACAGCGTCTTCTTCGCCTCGTCATAAACCGTATTCAGTTTTGTCTTGTAGACCATGCCGTTCTCTGCGCATTCAAGCAAAGTATCGGTTTTCGCATCGACAAGTCCGGAGGAATCCCAGGCCCCCCATTTCCTGAAGGCGGTCGCATCTCTTCCATACAAGGAATACAGCTCCGTCTGATCCAGCAGGTTGAAGATGTGGTAGTTGAACTCGCCATACTTGCCGCTGTTTTCATTCAACCCTTGCCCGCAATACAGAATCGGATAACCGCGCGGATCGATGACCCCTGTGCCTTTGAATGAATACCCGACATTGATCGGCTTTCGAGTGGGTTTCCCGGTGGCAAGGTCCAGAAAATAGATGTTGCCGTCCAGAATGGGATAAACAACCTCGACCAAATCCTTGTTTTTCATTTCCGCATTGATATTCATGGCTTTTCGGGTGGATTCCGGCCAATGGACGAGAAGCGGCTGGCCCGTCCATCCGGCGCCCGGCCAAAAACTGTTCAGTGCGCTGATGGCACCGACATCCTTTGTCCAGACAATCTCCAGCTTTTTCTCCGTTATCTCCGCCGAACCCCACGCAGGTGCGTTCCGGTAGTTGTTGCCCCGCCAGGCAAGCACTCCCTCGATTTTCGTGTATTCGTCGCCGGTTCCGAAACGAATGGGTTCACTGGCTGTATAGTCGGTCACAGGTTTGTCTTTGCTGAAAACCCAATAATCGATGCTTTCACCCGCAGTGCCGTTCAAGGTCATTTTCTGCTGCGGGTAGGCATTCACCCCATCAAAAACCGCAGGGGCTTCCCATGACATTTTCAATTCCGATGGGTTTTTAGGTGGAGGCGGGGTGGGATCCGCAACCGGTATGGGCGTTGGCTGGGAATTTGCTTCAGCTTCAAGCTCATTTGCAGCGGCATTCGGCTTCCCGCCGTCTTTATTGGCTGTCCCCGGTGCAGCCTTTGCGGTCTCGGCAGGGGATGAAACGCCGGAGGAGGCACCGGGCTTTCCTGCCCCGCCGGATTGAGGCAGACCCGCTGTCGCATTCGGTGTCGAAGACATTGGGGGTACTCCGGGTCTTAAGGTCCCCACCAGCAATTGACCATTAAAAGGCCACCATTTCAAGGCAAATGAAATGATGAAAAGCAAAAAGAACAAAACAAAGAATCTGCTTAGCATCTTGAGGGGATTGACACGTCTTCTGTATCGCTTCATCGAGGCGTTCCGATTTCCGGTTTGCCATTTTTTCATATGCTGTTTGTCCTTTATCACAGGCACTCGATATGGATGCCTTATTTGTTCGTGACAGGCTGCCATCTGTCGCAATCCGGATGTGCAGCCTCAGGTCGCGCATAGGTGGATTATACCATTGGGGAACCCCCATTGTGAAGGATTCATGAAATATGTGTTCATGAAATACGCATGTTGCCACTGGGCGTGAATGACTCTCCATAACTGGCGCTGGCCGTGATTTTCCCCGCCTGTTTCGCGAACCTGCCGGGCGGATTCCCTGTGATTTTTCGAAACGTGCGGATGAAATTGGCATAATCGTTGAACCCGCAGGCCGAACACGCTTCTCCCACACTGGCGCCGCCCATGAGGAGCTCACTCGCCCGTGCAACCCGCCTGAACGTGATGTACTCATGCATTCCCACACCTGTTGTTTCATGAAACTGGGAGCATAAGGTGGAGACACTGAGAAAAAACAGCCGTGAAAGGGTTTTCAAAGACAGATCACCCTCGAGGTTCTGATCGATGTGTTCCAGCACAGGCACCAGTTTGGCGGGAATCGCCGGCTTAGCCGTCACTTTCCTGTCCGTGGCCTGATGGGCGCGGTTGACCCATACCAGCAGTTCGGTCAGGCCTGCGGCACGCAGTGCAAGGCACGGTTCCGCATCTTCCCGGAACAGTGCCTCCATCTTATAGAGGACACCGGATATTTCAGTGGAGGCCCGTTCATCCGGCACCACCTTGTTGTCCTCACCCCGGGAACGCCTGTCAAAGCACGCGAGCAGGTCAAGGCCAAACATGGAGAGTTCCCGCGCCAGTTCCCTTGGGAACCGTACGGCCACCTTCTCATAATAGGTTGAAGACCTGGCGGAAAGGTTGTGAAATTCATCGCTGCGAATCACGAACAGCTGCCCGGGTTCCAAATCATGCATCCGGTTCTCGATGAAATAGTCGGCATCACCCGCGACAAACCGGTATACCTCATACAGGACATGCCGATGGCTTTTCCTTGTCCCCTCCTGCTGCGATGCATCCGCCGAAGGCGTACGCCGGGTGTGGATGAATTCGATTTGCGCTGCCATCCGCATCAGATGTGATTCCATCATCCTGTTCCCTTCACGATTTCCAATCTGCATGAAACGCAATATATGGCCGAATGAATGCAAAGATTATGCGTTAATTTTACTATATAATGAACAGCATAGGAAGAACACCATTTGGGCATGCGGGAAGAAACTGCATTCCTGACAACGCACTGCCTGCCAGGGAGGAACGCATGGCCCGGTTCCGCATCGTTCTGGACTTTATCCGCAAGCACAAGCCGTCCTACCTGCTCGGCATCGGCTGCATGCTGCTGGCCTCATGGATCCAGACCCTTTTCCCCGCCCTGCTCGGGAACACGATCGACATCATGGGCGGGAAAGATTTCATCCGCCAGCAGGTTTGGCGGAATATCGGGTATATCCTGCTCATTGCCGTCGCAACGTTCGCGTTCACCTACTTTTGGCGCACCCTGGTCATCGGCAATGCCCGCAAACTGGAATGCGACATCCGCGCAAGGCTCTTCCGGCACTTCCTGCTGCTGTCCCCGCTTTTCTATAGTCGCCGGAAAACCGGGGACCTCCTCGCATACGCCATCAACGACATTTCAGCCGTCCGCATGACATTCGGTCCCGCGACGGCCATGTCAGTGAACAGCGTCGTCATCTGCGCCGCCTCCATCGCCACCATGGTCGCATCGGTAGACAGCCGGCTCACCCTGCTCACCCTCATCCCCTTCCCGTTCGTGATCTGGGCCATGCTTCACATCGGCAAGCGGATCCGGAAGTCTTTCCTGAAAGTCCAGGAGACATTCGCCACCATTTCCGGAAAGGTCAGCGAAGGCATCCACGGCATCCGGGTCATCAAGGCCTACGTGCAGGAGGAGCCCACCCTCGCGGACTTCCGCGAGACCAGTTCCGGCATGGTGGAAGCTTCCATCAAGATGGTTTCCATCTCTTCCCTGCTGGGCCCCGCCATCGAAGTGTGCTTCAGCCTCAGTTTCGCATTGAACCTGATTCTTGGAGGCCGCATGGTGATGGACGGAACGATCACGGTCGGCGCGTTCGTGGCGTTCAACACCT
>JANYKF010000152.1 GCA_025361665.1 Clostridiaceae bacterium | reverse complement strand
CGGTGATCTGCCTCCGCGAGCCCTCCCTCGGGCCGGTCTTCGGCATGAAGGGGGGCGCCGCCGGCGGCGGCTTCGCCCAGGTCGTCCCCATGGAGGACATCAACCTCCACTTCACGGGCGACTTCAACGCCATCGCCCTCGCCAACAACCTCCTCGCCGCGCTCCTCGACAACCACATCCACCACGGCAACGAGCTCGGCGTCGACGTCCGGCGGATCACCTGGCGGCGGGTGATGGACATGAACGACCGCGCCCTGCGGGACATCGTGGTCGGGCTGGGGGGCAAGGCCAACGGATTCCCGCGGGAGGACGGCTTCAACATCACGGTTGCCTCCGAAGTGATGGCGATTCTCTGCCTGGCGACCGATCTCATGGATCTGAAGGACCGCCTGGCACGCATCCTCGTGGCCTGGACGCTGGACGACAAGCCCGTCACGGCCGGCGAGCTCAATGTGGCCGGAGCGATGACCCTGCTCCTGAAGGACGCCATCAAGCCGAACCTTGTGCAAACGCTTGAAAATACGCCGGCATTCATGCACGGCGGCCCGTTCGCGAACATCGCGCACGGCTGCAACAGTGTTTCCGCCACCAGGCTTGCCCTGAAGCTTTCCGACTACGTCATTACGGAAGCCGGGTTCGGTGCCGATCTGGGTGCCGAGAAATTCTTCGACATCAAGTGCCGCTATGCCGGACTGACGCCCGACGCGGTGGTTCTCGTCGCCACCGTGCGCGCACTCAAGTACAACGGCGGCGTGAAGAAGGAAGACACGGCCATCGAGAATCTGCCGGCACTGCGGAGCGGCATCACAAACCTTGGCCGCCACATCGCCAACCTGCATAAATTCGGGGTGCCCGTAGTCGTCGCCATCAATCACTTCACATCGGACACGGAAACGGAAATTGACTTCGTGAAGGCAACATGTGCCGAATGGGGAGTGGATGTCGCATTTTCGGAAGTGTTCGCAAAAGGGGGAGAGGGCGGCCGCGAACTGGCGGAAACCCTTTGCGCACTGATAGAGCGCACACCCACCGCATTCAGGCCGCTCTATGAATTGGATTTGCCGCTGCGGAAAAAGATCGAAACGATTAACCGGGAAATATACGGCGGGGCGAACGTTGTCTTCGCGGACAAGGCCCTGAAGGATCTGCAGGGCATCGAGGCACTGGGATACGGGCATCTGCCCGTCTGCATGGCAAAGACGCAGTATTCGCTCTCCGACAACCCCAAGCTCCTGGGCAGCCCAACCGGCTTCGATCTGACCGTCAAGGAGGTCCGGCTGTCGGCCGGCGCGGGTTTCGTCGTGGTCCTCACCGGAGACATCATGACCATGCCGGGACTGCCGAAAGTTCCGTCCGCCAATAAAATGGACATCGACGCCAACGGGGTCATCACCGGCCTGTTTTAGTCACTGACGCCCTGTGGTGGTTACCACTGGCGGCTTTGCCGCAAACGCGAAGTGTTTTTCACAGGCGCTCTTGTCAATCAGAAAGATGAGTCTGTCCCAAGGCTGCTTTCGCCGTGACAACCCTTGGATTGCCGCCGGGATCGAAATGAACCGTCGGAACGAACCCCGCTTCGCGAAAAAGATCGGGGACCGTGATTCCTTGATTGTAGCCGATCTCGACTGCCAGCAATCCATCCTGTTTCAGAAGATCTTTCGAAACCCGGAGCAGGCGGCGATAGAACAAAAGCCCGTCCGTTCCGCCATCCAAAGCAATGTGCGGTTCATATCGCGCGACGTCCGGCATCAGCCCGGCTAAATCCGCTGTAGGGATGTAAGGCGGATTGGAAACGATGGCATCGTATCGGACAGACGATGGATCGGCCGACAGATCCTCCGATAGGACATCCGACAGGACATCCGACAGATCCTCCGACAGGACATCGGACAGATCCTCCGACAGGACATCCGACAGATCCTCCGACAGGACATCCGCCTGATAAAACCGGATCCGCCCGGATACGCCCAGCCGGGATGCATTGCGGTGCGCAACCGCAAGGGCGTCACCGGATATGTCAACGGCTGCCGCGTGCAGCTTTTCATGGTTCAGTGCCAGGATGCAGGATATGCAGCCGGAACCGGTCCCGATTTCCAGAATCCGCGGGCCTTGGAAATGACCGGGGCAATGGTCGTCAACAGAGGGATTTTCCTGTCTTTCGGGAACTGCAGCGCGGTCCTGCATGAATGCGGAAACAATCTCCACCAAAAGCTCCGTGTCCGGGCGGGGAATCAGAACGGCAGGATTCACATCGAAAAGCTGACCGCAGAACCCTGCCTGCCCGGTGATATATGCGGCCGGTTCCCGGTTTACACGACAGGCAAGCGCCGCGCGATAACGTTCCACCAAGGGACTGCCCGCTGAATCTGTCGGATCATGAAAAGTACCGGCATCACGGACGGCTTCTTCATCGCCATGCGCAAGCAGCCAGGCGGCCGAAAGGCCGGATGCCCACGAAAGAAGGAACCGCGCTTCATGCATGACTTCTTCAGCCGATTCATCATGAAAGGCCGGCAACAGCCTTTGTCGGCCTTCAAGCAACAAATTACGCCAAGTCATCAAACCGTTTCCATAGGATCCGCCACTTCGGGCACGGATGTGAAACCCGCATCCGCGGCCTCTGCCTCCACTGCCATCTGATCCATTGCCGCCTGGTCCATTGCCGCCTGGTCCACTTCCATCTGATCCATTGCCATCTGATCCATTGCCGCCTGGTCCGCAACGGGCATTCTGGACTCTTCTGGGCCGACGACCGCCCGCAGGGCCGTGAGTGCGACTTCCAGCATGTCGTCATCCGGTTCCTGGGTGGTGATTTTCTGCAGCATCAGCCCCGGCATGCTCAGTGCGCGCAGCGGCTTGAAATCCGTCTTGGCAGCCAGCTTGAACACCTCGTAGGAAATGCCAGCAATCAGCGGAAGCAGGACAAGCCTCAGCAAGAGGTTCACAATGCGTGAATGCCACCCGGCAAACATGAAGACGATAATCGAAATGAACATGACGACGAAGAGGAACGCGGTTCCGCACCGGGGATGCAGCGTGGTGTGCTTTTTGGCGTATTCGACCGTAAGAGGTTCCATGTTTTCAAGCGTGTAGATGCTCTTGTGTTCCGCGCCATGATACTGGAAGACGCGTTTGATTTCCTTGTTGCGGGATACCAGCCAGATATAGGAAACAAACAGGATCAAGCGCATGCTGCCTTCGATGAGGTTGGCCTGAAAGGATCCCTTTGCGCCGCTTTTGTTAAATCTCAGTAAATCCGTGAGGAAATTCGGCAGCAGCATGAAGAGGCCGACGCCCAGAACCAAGGCAATGGCAACAGATAAGTAGAGCATGTACTGGAAATAATTCTCTCCCAGGATTTTGCGCATGAGCTTGTCGAACTTGTCTTCCTGAACAACTGCGGCCGGTCCAGCCGCTCCTGTTGTTTTGGCTGGCTCCGGCATGCTTTCCAGCTTGTCGGCAGAACTGAGGAGCACCCGGATGCCGACCAGCATGGATTCCACGAACGACACGGCTCCACGGACAAAAGGCGTTCGAAACCATCGGCTCCGTTTGGTGGCCGGCACATAATCGGTTACTTCCAAATCGATGGACCCGTCCAACATCCTCACGGCCACGGCCATTTTCCCGTTGCCGCGCATCATGACGCCTTCTATCAGGGCTTCACCGCCGACATCACATGCCTTGAGCGGTTTCCGCCAAATCTCCCTGTTCATTCCGAGTCCTTTCACGACCTTTCGTCATCATGACTGATTGGGTTCAGGATGGAAACCATCCGCTTCTCTGTCCTGCCATCATCATCTTCTTCGAAAAATCCTTCTTGCCGTATGGGATCCATTATATACGGCTCTTGCCGCGAACACAATGAACCAAGCCGCTTTCAGATTTCCACAAAGTCCGCGTCCGGCTCGTAGAATCCAATCTCCCGCAGCATATTCCCCAGCTTTTCCAGATCGATCGGTTTCCATGCAAAGCCGACACAGCCGAGTTCATAGGACTCCGCGACGGTTTTCTGGTCATTCAGCGCCGTGATCATGATTGCCTTGATCCGGTATTTTTCAGGAATGCGCTTCTGCGCTTCGATGTCGCGGATGGCCTTGAGCACCTTCAGTCCGTCCAGCTGGGGCATCATGATGTCAAGAAAAACCAGGTCGTAGGGATCCCTCTTTTGAATGGATTCGGCAAAAAGGGTCAGCGCCTCCAGGCCGTCGACTGCCATCTCGCATGTCGCATGACCCTCCAGAAAAAGTTTCATCATGCTGCGTCCAACCATGTCGTCTTCGGCAATCAGTACCCGTTTCATGCTCCTTTACCTCCTGAACCCAATCCGTGGGTCTCGCCGGCCCATGCGCGGCATTCAGCTTTCCGGCAGTATCAATGCCAGCATCCTGAGGACCCGCTGCCGTAAATCATAGGGCATGCCCTGCATTTTCCATTGCAGTGTCGCCGACCCCACGAGGCCCGACAGCAGTCCGGCCATGACCTCCGCGTCCAGCGACTCCGGTAGTTCTCCGTGTGAAATGGCTTTTTCTGCCAGTCTTCGCATGAGGTTCCGTCGATTCCCGAAAATCTCCTTCATCCGTGCATCCAGCGTGTCGTCATATTTCCATATGTCCATTGAAAACATCACGTCCGCGATTTCGGGATACCCGGCATAATATCCTGCATAAGTTCCCAAAATGTGCCGGATGGCCTCAAGCGGCGCGATCTCATTCTCCACCACGGTATTTTCCAGCCCGGCGTCAAATTCCGAAAAGCGGTTCAGGATGGCGTGAAGCACCTCGACTTTTCCGTCGAAGTGGCGATACACGGCCGGCTCGGAGATGCCTTCGCGACGGGCGAGTTCACGCGTGGTTACCCCGGCCAGCCCCGCTTCGTCCAACAGCCGAATGGCTGAAATCAGCAGCCGTTCCTTGCGCTTGAGGTATTGTTCCGCATTCATGCCGTTTTGCCTCCGGTTCCGCTAGTTTGTGCTAACCACATTATATGGCTGATGAAACAATGATTCTGGTGTAAAAACTCACTTTTGTG
>JANYKF010000136.1 GCA_025361665.1 Clostridiaceae bacterium | reverse complement strand
CGCCTGCCGAACGGATATCACCGGCTGGCCATGCTGATGCAGACAATCGGGCTCACGGACGGCATCCAGCTGGAGGAGCGGCCATCTGGGATCTCCCTTTCCTGTGGAAAGACAGCATCCTATCTCCCCGCCGATGCCCGAAATCTAGCGTGGAAAGCCGCATCGGCCTTTTTTGAACGGTTTACCGGCCATGGCGGGGTCCACATCCGCCTCATCAAGCGGATTCCTGTTGCGGCAGGCCTTGCTGGAGGCAGCACCGATGCGGCGGCTGTGCTGACCGGGTTGAACCAATTGTACGAATCCCCGTTTACACCGGTTGAACTGGCTGAAATCGGGGTTGGGCTGGGTGCCGATGTTCCGTATTGCCTGAAAGGCGGAACCTGCCTGGCGGAGGGAATCGGTGAAATCCTCACTCCGCAGCCCTCATTCAAGGGGTTTTGGCTGGTTCTGGTGAAACCGGGGTTTTCCGTCTCCACCCCACGCGTATTCGCACAACTGCGTCTTGATGCATTGGAAAAAAGACCGGACACGGCCAGGCTGGTTGAATGCATTGCGGAACGGGACTTGGCCGGTGTTGCGGCAGGCATGGAAAACGTGTTGGAAAGCGTCACGATGCCCATGCATCCTGGGATCAGCCACATCCGGGAGTGGATGCTCCGGCTGGGTGCGCTGGGAAGCCGGATGAGCGGAAGCGGACCTTCGGTGTTCGGACTTTTCCGGGATGAACAGGCGGCCAGGGCTGCCCACGACAGCATATCCCCGACATACCGCAACTGCTGGGTGGTCCGGACGGTGGACGGGCCCTATGCGGAATGAACGATGAGAATCAACCGCAACTGCTGGGTGATCCGGACAGTGGACGGGCCCTATGCGGAATGAACGATGAGAATCAACCATAACAGCCGATTGCGACCGCATTCACATTCATCAATATGGGGCGAAAGCGAACCACCTGAGGAGGAACCGTCATGGCAAAGATACCGAAAATCAAGCTGGACAACTACCAACCGCTGCGCGAAGTCATCTTCGAAACCTTGCGCAATGCCATAGTAAATGGGGATTTGCGGCCCGGCGAACGGCTGATGGAAGTATACCTGGCCGAGCAGATGGGCGTGAGCCGCACCCCGGTTCGTGAAGCGATCCGCAAGCTTGAAGCGGATGGTTTGGTGCTCATGGAACCCCGTAGGGGAACCCGGGTCGCGGAGATTTCCGTGAAAGACATCGTGGACGTGTTGGAAGTACGTTCCACGCTGGATCGGCTTGCCACCGGAATGGCCGCCGCACGGATTCAGCCGGTGCAAATCAAGGCGCTGGAAGCGGTGCACAGACAATATGCGAACCATGTCCTGAAGGAGAACATCGAAGGGGCCATCAAGAAAGACATTGAATTCCATGATCTCATCTATGTCGCCTCCGGCAATCCCCGCCTTGTTGCCGCGGCGGCCAGCCTGCGGGAGCATATATACCGGTTTCGCGTCATCTACTTGAGGGACATCTCGAAGGCGGTCGACGTGGAAACCGAACACGCGAGCATTCTGGAGGCGCTGCGCAACGGACAGGAAAAGGAAGCGGCCACGCACGCCGAGTTCCACATCCGACACCAGATGGAAACCATCATCGACAGCATGAACGCCAAGACTTGACTTGGGAAGACGGATGGCACATACTGTCTATGATAAAAGATTCCTAGATTTCATTGTAAATATGAAAATTGCAATATTTATTGCGAAATCTATAATTATCTTGGTTTTCAAGGATGCAAGTGGATTGGACGTGAATGGAAAATGGGCCAATTGAAACGCGATATACTCGACGAATTGATTGCCTGGAAAAAACGGGCGGATCGAAAGCCCATCATTCTCACCGGTGTCCGCCAGTGCGGCAAAACATATGCGCTGGTTGAATTCGGACGGGAGCATTACGAGGATGTCGCATACTTCAATTTTGAAGGAAACCAGACACTGGCTGAAAGATTTTCCGAGAATCTCGACCCCAAGCGCATCCTGCTCGAACTTGGTGTTTTAAGGGGCAAACCCATTCAACCGGGAAATACGCTGTTGATATTGGATGAAATCCAATTTTGCGGACCGGCGTTGACAGCCTTGAAGTATTTTCAGGAATCGACGCCGGAATATGATATTGCCTGTGCAGGCTCACTTTTAGGCATTGCGCTGTCAAAACCTTCTTCTTTCCCTGTGGGGAAGGTTGACTTTCTGACGATGCGGCCACTGAGCTTTCGTGAATTCATCATCGCCAATGATGGCGCGATGTTGGCTGGTTATCTGGAGAATGCTTCGTTGGAGCCGATTCCGGAAATATTCGCGATGAAGCTTCGTGGGTGGCTGAAGACCTATTTCGTGACAGGCGGTATGCCGGAAGTTGTTGTGAAATGGCTGGAGTCAGGAGATACGGGCATCGTCGATCGAATTCAGGATTCAATCCTCAATTCGTATGTGCTGGATTTTGCAAAACATGCTCCTTCTTCAGATTTCCCCAAGTTGTCGTTGATTTGGAATAGTATTCCGGATCAAATGGCAAAAGAAAGTGGCAAATTCGTATTCGGACATGTCAGGAAAGGAGCAAGGGCCAAGGATCTTGAAGATGCTATGCAGTGGCTTATTGACGCGCAAATGGCCCATAAGGTTTGCAGAATCAGCAAACCCGGAATGCCTTTGTCCGCCTATGCGGATCCTGGATATTTCAAGCTGTATCTTTGCGATGTCGGATTGCTCAGAAGGATGACCCGGCTTCCCGCTTCTGCAATCCTTGAAGAGTCTGCGCTCTATACGGAATTCAAAGGAGCACTGACTGAAAACTTCGTATTGTGCGAGTTGATGGCTTTGATCGGGGATGCGCCATTCTGCTGGAAATCGGAGAATACGGCGGAAGTGGATTTCGTTGCGCAGTTGGATGGAGAAATCGTCCCATTCGAAGTGAAGGCGGCCACCAATGTGAAAGCGCGCAGCCTGGGCATATATCGCAAAGCCTATGCGCCCAATGTATCCATCAGGACATCCATGCTGAACTTGAGGAGAGAGGATGGCCTGCTGAACATCCCCTTATATATGTTATGGACATTGAGTACCCTTGTGAAGAAATGTAAACCATAACTCCAGCAGGTTCATCATGACCCATTGCCAAACTTGCAGCTTGCCTCGCGGCTCGCTCGCCGCAAGGTAGGCTCCCGGCTTATTTACTTGCCCCCCGTTCTGTGGTATC
>JANYKF010000129.1 GCA_025361665.1 Clostridiaceae bacterium | reverse complement strand
GCGGCATCAAAAAGCGTGAAGGACCAGGTTCCATCCGTTCCCTTCACAGCCAGGCCATAACCGCTGGCCGCGCAGGATTCCATCTTCAGGCACATGAGGGTGTCCTTTTCAGGATTGCCCAACGGAAAGCAATGCTTGTCTATGATGAGGCCTTCATATGATTTGGCGGCAGTCGAATCGGGCAGCGCCAAAGCGGCCGGGGTAGGGGTCGTCACAGGTTTATCCTCGATGCCCATGCTTGCCTTCATGGCCACTTTTCCAAGCAGGACAACCGCTTCCGCACGGGTCAGCGTGCGTGTGGGACGGAAAGTGCCGTCCGTATAGCCGCTGATGATGCCGCAGTCCATCAGGACCCCGACAGCGCCAAGTGCCGGTGTGTGAATGGTCGACATGTCCTTCATTTTCATGAGTTTTGACGACTCGGCCATGCCGTCCATCTTCAGCACGGCGGCCAGGATACGGGCTGCCTGTTGGCGGGTGACCGTGGTTCCCGCCGGAATGGAAAGGGTTTTCAGGATGCCGTCCGTTGAACCCGGTTCCCATTTGAGCACGGTTCCCATGGCCAAATCAGCCCACGATATGAAATCGGATCTTGAGATGTTGGCGTTGGGCAGGAACAACCCGTTGGCATTGGTTTTGACAAATCCATATGTCAGGGCCTGGGTAATGGCGGCGGAAGCCCAGTGTCCCTTGATATCCGATGCCGTAGCCGTGGCGGCCTGTACCGGGATTCTGAAAGACGCAGCCAGCAAAATGACGGATAGCAGTCCGGCCGTGAGTACTCGCTTGTTCATGAGATGCATCCTCCTGCATATGGTTTTGATGAGGCTGACACTTGACAGTATATACCACCTTGACTGAATAATGGCAGTCACAAATGCAACATCACGTATATAGCCAAATGACTTTTGCATGAAACATCCATTTACTGTAAATCTCATTTTTTCTTTGTTCTCTTGACCATCATCCAAACAAACACCGCGGCGAGAACCAGAACCAAAATCACTCCTGCAATCAGCCAACCCGACCAGGGGCTTTGTGAAGCATTTCCTTTCCCTTGCCTGACGTAGGCCTCCGAGATTGTAGCGCCGACAAGGGTCTGCGTGGTAATGAGGTACTCGGAAGTTGTGTTGTTCTGATATTCTACGACACCTTTCGCACCGACTTTCACATCACCGGCTATCAGCGCGAAACCCTCCGCGTCTGCCTCGAATTTGTAAACATTGACAACGGTTCCTTCCTTCATGCCGGTCTCAATCGAAAACTCGGCGAACCCCGGCAGATTGCCATTGTGTGCGAATGCATACGTGAAGGATTCCCCCGCATTCCCGGCCGCCTGCAGCATGGCCGCGGTATTCGGAGCATTTTTCGTATAGCCGAAATCAAACAGCGACTGGTCTTCAAGACTGCCGATATCCTCTCCGGCAAACAGGATCTTCGCCCCCTCCTGGGAAAGTGATATTTTAAAGCCTGCCTTTTCCTTCACCGCATTGAAGACTTCTCCAGGAACAAGCGTGCCCGAGTCGCCGCCCAGCAGGATGTCCACCACTCCGGTTTTTTTCCCTTTGACAAGCTCGAGGGCTGCGCCATAATCCAGGACTGTGGCGGCATTCATTTCGTTGGCGGGGTCTCCGTGGATGTCCACGCCGGCCTCCAGAACCAAATTGTTCTCATACTTCGCATTCGCCATTTCCTTGAATGCATTCTTCACGGCGTCGCTCTGCTTTGACGTAAAATGGAACATATGATGGTCCGTTCGGGGGGAAGCGTCATAGAAAGACATGCTCGTTTCCGCTCCCTCGATGACGATGGAGATTTTGCCGTTCCACTTGACGTATTCTGCTCCCTGAACCCACAGGCTGTCACTGTCATACAAGTCCGCAGGGTCGTCATTCCGCACCGTGATGATGTTCTGGGCCGAATAGGGTTTCACCCATGAATATTCCTTCTGCCAAGCCGGGGAAACCTCTGCAAAGCTGTCAAGCGGCTGGTTGTTATTGGAATTTCCAGTTGCCAGCTTTATGGCCATGCCTGCTGTAGAGACCCATTTCATGGGCTTCATGACCCTGTCTGCTGCGGGGAACAATTCCAATGGCTTCATGACCCTGTCTGCTGCGGGGAACAATTCCAATGGCTTCATGACCCTGTCTGCCGCGGGGAACAATTCCAACGGCTTCATGACCCCGTCTGCTGCGGGGAACAATTCCAACGGCTTCATGACCCTGTCTGCCGCGGAGAACAATTCCAGCGGCTTCATGACCCTGTCTGCCACGGAGACAAATTCCAGTGAATTCAGGATCCGGGGCAGGACAATCGCTCCGATCGTCAGCGTGAAAAGCTGATCGGCGTTTGGCGCGATTCCGTTGGAGACGGTGATGTAGAATTGATATTTACCTGCCGAAAGACCTCTGACAATGCTGATCAGGCCGGTCTCCGGGTTGATCGTGATTTGTTCGGGAACCCCCGCGGCCCGGCGCAAGCCTGACAGCACATATTTGAATGGCCTTTTTCCGGTTGCCGTGACCTGCCACGTGCCTCCAACAAGGCTGCACTCGGTATGATCTGCACTCGTGATGACGGGAGCGCCACTGGGGAGCGGAATCAGCGTAGGCTCCGGAACCGGGGTCGGAGCGGGGGTTGGAACAGGAGTCGGTTCCGGTGTTGGAACGGGTGTTGGAACAGGTGTCGGTGCGGGAATTGCCGTGGGTGCGGCAGTCGGCGCAGCCGTCGCGGTCGGTTTGGGTGTGGGTGCCGGCGTTGCCGAAGCGGAAGGCTTGGGCGTGGCTGTCGGGGAAGGGGAGGGACTCTCGGAAGGGGCCTGGGAAGGAACGGCCGCAACCGTGACATTCAGGATGAAGTCCTGCCTGGCCGGCGGCGAATCATCCTCGACATATTCGGGGTATTCCCCGAAAAGATATACCTGATCGGGAGATGGCTGCTTTGATGCCGCCGTTGCGACAATCACAAAAGGATATTTGCCTTCCGGCAGGGTTGCCGGAATGGTCATGAGCCCGGTATCCTTGTTGATGGAAACCCCGGAAGGCGCATTGGCAATCTTGAATGTGATCGGCACAACCCCGGTCGCCGTGACGGGAAACGTGCTTCCGCCCTGCGCGCAGTCGTATTGATTGGCGCTGGTGATGGTGGTCGGGTTGCTGTGCGGCTGCCAGACCCATTCCGTGATGATCCGGTTGTCCATCATGGAGGCGCCGTTCGGTTTGCCGTCTTCGGTCTGTTCCGGGAAGACGCTGAGGTTGTTCAATGTCTGCACCGGAATGGACCAAAGACCCGTCAGGATTCCCGCCCACATGTCCTGCGTGGAAAAACCCTTGATGGTGTATTTGACATTCGCGCCTGTCAGCTGTTTCGTTCCCCTCATGTTGACGAGGTAGAAACGCTCGTTGGTGACGACGCGGTCTATTGTCTTGTTCCCCTCCATGTATCTTTTTTCCGAGCCCTCTATTTTTTCCACGACCCGTTTCAGCACAAACTGAACCTTGGGTTCCGTGTTGGACCATTCGCTGGCGAGAAACCCCTCGTAAACAAGGGTAGCCCCAAACCGGTTTCCCGGCTTCACATCCAGGGGCATTCCGTCAGTGGTCAGACAAGGCAGGGGCTTCCCGTCAGGGGTCAGAGAATCCTGAGCCCTGAAATTCCCCAGTGCATCCGTTTTGACAACAACTTCCTTGTCCGTGTAATAATCTCCATACACGCCCTGCTGCGTCTTGAGCTGGATGCGGACGTCTCCTTCATAGGGCAGGATCGCATATTCCTCGACTTCCGGACCCGCATCCCAGTTTCTGACCCTGGCCGAAACCACATGCCCCACGATGAATTCATTGAAATAGTCCGCGTCGGTGATTCTCAGCGAACTGAATGGGAAAGTGGGTTTCACCGCCACCGAGGTCTTCACGGAACTGCCGTCTTTCGGGGATACAAGGATTTCGACTTTGCTTTCCATCACAAGGGCGACATTCTTGGCAAAAAACTGACCGCGCTGATCCGTGATGTAAAAAGACGCCTGGTCGGGGTATATGACCGGAGCCGCACCGGGCGGAGTCACCCTGATCTGGAATTTCACATCCTTTTCA
>JANYKF010000060.1 GCA_025361665.1 Clostridiaceae bacterium | reverse complement strand
TCCGGTTTTATTTCTTCAGAATTTTCCTGAATTTTTCCAGTGTTTTTTTCTCCAGACGCGATATGTACATCTGCGACACGCCGAAAAAACCGGCGATGTCCTTCTGCGTCTTGTTTTCGAAAAAACGCATGCGGATAAACTGCTTTTCCGCCTCGTTGAAGTGTTCCATGGTTCTCTCGAGAAAATCACGGTTGTCGATCCGCTCGAACGTCCCATCTTCATCTCCGACCGTCTCGTGCAGTTCCAGATCATCTTCTTCGAACAGCGTCTGGTCGAAGGACTGGATGTTGTAGACATTCCAGGATTCGATGATCTCCAGGATGGTTTCCTCTTTGACATTGAGATAGGCAGAAATCTCATCGACCCGCGGGGCCCGCTTCAGCTGCTGCATCAGGTATTCGCGGGCCTGGTTGACCTTCTGGTACACTTCATAGATGCGCCGGGGAATCCGGATCACGGATGCCTTGTCGCGGAAATAGCGCTTGACCTCTCCGATGACCGTAGGCGTGGCGAAACTCACGAACTTGACGTCCTCGCTGACATTGAACCGCTCCACGGCATTGATGAGCGCCACGCAGGCAACCTGGTAGATGTCGTCCATCTCCACGCCGCGGTTGATGAATTTTTTCGAGATGATGTCCGCCAAATAAAGATATCTGGAGACAATGTCGTTGCGCAGCGAGGCATCGCGCCCCCGGGCATAACGCTCAAACAGATCCCGCTCCGATTCCTCGCTCCGTTCCTGCACCGGGCTTCTCCTAACCATCGGCGTCCGTCCTCTCCGTCGACTTCAACAGGCGGACTGCCGCCGAACCGACTCCGGAAAGAATGACCTTGTCCATGAGCGTATCCAGAATCGCAAGTGCAAACGCATCCGCATCGGACGCAAACAAGGTTTCCCCGTTCAGACCGTTCCCGCCGATCTGCACGGCGATCGAGCCGGGCATGAGATCGAATGTCAGGACCAAGGGGTCGCTTCCCTCTCCGTATTCTGTTGCGATGGCCTTGTTCAGGACCTCGGACGTGCAAACCTTGATATCCTCGATGGCATCGATGTCGAACCCGCACTGATGGGCGACGCCCGACACGGTGAGACGAACCAGGCTCACATACTCCGCCTTCGGCGGGATGCTCAGGACAATCTGCGAAACCTTGCTCATTGTGCCTCCTCCAGGATGAACGCCTTGTCGAGGCCCGTGATGCGGAACAGTTTCCGGATGCTGTCCTTGAGGTTGCGGATGAACACGTGGTGATTGTTCAGCCTGACCCGTTTCAAGGCGCCCAAAAGAATGCCGAGGCCCGTGCTGTCGATGTAGGAAAGGTCCGCGCAGTCCAGCACGACATCCGTGCCGCCTTCACCGACCGCCTCATACAGGCGCTTCTTGAAATCAGGCGCAGCCTGCAGGTCAATCTCGCCTGAAATCGCGATGCGCACCACATCCTTGTCCGTGTCCGTGTCCGTCAACGATGACAAATCAAACATCCCGGTTCCTCCCTATTTTTTCATCAATAACTGCATCATCATTCTGCCCTTATCGGGAAATTTCGATTTCAAACCGAAAACCGCGACCATGTCCAGCCCCAACACTTCCGCATCCTTCAGAAACGAACTCCCGGTCACATCGATTCCATATACGTGCGGATTTCCGTCTTCTCCCGCCGCGAGGACATCCGGGAGAATGGCAATCCGCTGTTTCTCCTGTTCCTTCAGGCTTGTTCCATAATCCCCCAGAATGGCGTCCAAAGGCTGGAAAGCGCCTTGCGCCGCATATTGTTCATACAGGAACCGATCCAGTACCAGGATATCGTTTTCACCGTACCCGATCTCCACAATCAATTTTTGGGAAACGGCCGCCTGCATCTGCGGATCCGTTGTCTTTCCAAGGTAGATGTTCTGGAGCATCGGATTGAGGGTTCCGGGCATATCCTTCAGGACGGCGGCCTGCAGTTTGTCCTGGTTCTGCATGTAAATGTCTCCGGCCACCAGCATGCGAAAATCATCCGGCGTCCGGAATACGGTCGAGATGATGAACCAGGCGACGACCCCCAGCACGACGGCAATGATCAGAACGGGCTTCCTGTAATAGTGGACCAGGTTATCCAGCTTCGTCTGTTCCATTCTCAGCATCCGGGCTATCAGTCCGGGATGTTCATCCCGTTGGCGAAGGCGGTTTTCCGCGACAGGATCCTTCCAGGCGATGCCGGCGAGCAGTTTGTAGGCCACCTCGATTTCCAGCGTGGTCGGCGTGCCTTCCGCCTGCTGCTGCAGGATCCTGTTTTTCCTCTCGAGAACGTCATATCTTCTTGCAATCTCGTCCCGTGTTGCCGTATCAGGCAATCCGAGCACGACGAATGCTTGTTTTCTGTCCATCGTCGCCCCTCTGCTTCTTGCCGGGTCTCCGGCAAGGGTCCGGTCACTCGCGTGGTTTCATTGTCGGAAAGAGCAATACATCCCGGATGGAGAAGGAATCGGTCAGCAGCATAATCAGGCGATCGATGCCAATGCCGAGGCCCCCGGTGGGCGGAAGCCCGTGTTCCAGCGCCGTGATGTAGTCATCGTCCATCATGTTGGCCTCTTCGTCGCCCGACTCCCTCTTTTGGACTTGGGCAAGGAACCGCTCCCTCTGGTCCATCGGATCGTTGAGTTCACTGTACGCATTTCCGAACTCGCGGGACGTGATGAAGAGTTCAAATCGCTCGACGAGCTCAGGTCTTCCGGGTTTTCGCTTCGTGAGCGGTGAAACCTCCACTGGATAATCGAGAATGAAGGTGGGCTGCACAAGATGGATTTCGGCAAATTCCTCGAAGAATAGGTTCAGGATCTCGCCCCGTACGGGCGATCCCTTCAGGTGCAGGCCCTTTTCCCGGGCGATCGCGATGGCTGCGGCATCATCGGCGATGGTGCCGAAGTCCACCCCGGCATACCGGAGAACGGCTTCCGTCATGGTCATGCGATTCCAGGGAGGAGTCAAATCGATTTCCTGGTTCTGGTATGTGATTTTCGTGGTTCCGAGCACTTCCTGCGCCACAGAGGACACAAGCGCTTCGGTGATTTCCATCATGCCGTTGTAATCCGTATAGGCCTGATAAAGCTCCATCATCGTAAACTCAGGGTTGTGCTTGATGGACATGCCTTCGTTGCGGAACATCCGGCCGATTTCATACACTTTTTCCATGCCGCCCACGATGAGGCGCTTCAGGTACAGCTCCGGCGCAATGCGCATGAAGAGGTCGAGGTCAAGCGTGTTGTGGTGGGTGATGAACGGGCGTGCCGTGGCTCCGCCGAGAATGGTGCTCAGGATGGGTGTGTCGACCTCGAGGAAATCCCGCGCGTCGAGAAAGCGGCGAATGGCGGTGATGATTCGGCTGCGCATGACGAAGGTGCGTCGGACTTCCGGATTGACGATGAGGTCGAGGTACCGCTGCCGGTATCTTGTGTCCGGGTCCTTCAGGCCATGGAATTTTTCCGGCAGCGGGCGAAGCGATTTGGCCAGCAGCGTGCAAACCTGCACTTTGATGGAAATCTCGCCCATATGGGTCCTGAATACTGTTCCGACCACGCCGATCAAATCTCCGATGTCAAGCTTCCTGAAGGCATCGTAGGCGGACTCTCCCAGTTCATTGATGCGCACATACAGCTGGATGCGGCCATCACGGTCCTGAAGATCGCAGAAGGTCGACTTGCCCATGCCGCGCTTGCCCATCAAACGACCGGCCAAAGATACGAGTTTGCCTTCATGCCCTTCATAATCGGACAGGATGGCCTGGACAGAGGTGTCATTGTCATATCGGACCAAGAGGAACGGATCTTGGCCCGCCGCCTGCAATTCAGCCAGCTTGGCCCGGCGTACGAGCATGATCTCGTTCAGGTCCTGTTCTGTTTCCGGCTCGGTCTGAACCGGTCGCTCCTGCTTGTCTGACATGAAGTGCCTCCCGACATTGTCCGGATTGTCTGTCCATGACTGATCACATGGGAAAACCAGCAAAAAAAACAGTTTACATGATATATGCAAACCGTGATGGACGATTCAACCATTATACATGACAAACATGACCCTATCAAGCCACCTGGGGACGGATACAGCCCGGACAACGGAATGGCGGGACACTTACTTGTGGATGTCGATGATCTTGTACTTGATTTTCCCGCCAGGCACTTCGATTTCCACCGTATCGCCCACCTTGTGTCCCAGCAACGCGGATCCGACAGGGGATTCGTTTGAAATCTTGTAGGAGGACGGATCGGCCTCTGTGGAACCCACAATATGGTAATCCGTTTCATCCTTTGTCTTTGTCTCCCGGATGCGGACATGCGTGCCGATGCTGACAGCCCTGGTGTCCACGTCGTCGTCGTCGATGACGGTGGCGTGCTTGAGCATGCTTTCAAGCTGCATGATGCGGGTTTCATTCTGCGCCTGCTCGTTTTTCGCGTCATCGTACTCGGAGTTCTCGGAAATATCTCCGAAGGCCAGGGCGGCCTTGATGCGTTCCGCATTTTCCTTGCGTTTTTCACCCTTCAGATAATCGAGTTCCTCTTCCAGCTTTTTCAAACCCTCGTAGGTCAGAAGAACCTCTTTTGCGCTCATTCGTTCTCTCCTTCCAGGGTGCGGGGGAAATCGCCGGCACGCCGGAGGCTTCACGTTTCCACACTTTTCCTGATGTATTCACATATTATAGTAGACGTCCCGAATGATGTCAAGCACGTGAAAACCTGCATTTCAGTAGCATTTCCGTGCCGTGCCACGGCAATGTGCGGGTGGATTCGGCACCTGCTTTTCCATTGTCCGCATCCCAAGACCGGGGGCTTTTCCGACTAGATCTGGGTGCTGTAATTCGGCGATTCCTTTGTGATATAGATGTCGTGCGGATGGCTCTCCTTCAGCGATGCGTTCGTGATGCGGAGGAACTTCGCGCTGGCCTGCAGTTCCGGAATGTTCGGCACGCCGCAGTAGCCCATGGAATGCTTCAGGCCCTCCACAAGCTGAAACACCGTTTCAGAAAGCGGTCCCTTGTAGGCGACCCGCCCCTCCACGCCTTCCGGCACGAGCTTCTGCACATTCTCCTGAAAATAGCGATCCCCGCTGCCTTTCTGCATGGCACCGAGTGACCCCATGCCCCTGTACACCTTGAAGCGCCGGCCCTGGTAAATCTCCGACTCTCCCGGACTCTCCTCGGTTCCGGCGAAAAGGTTTCCCAGCATGACCGTATTTGCCCCGGCGGCGATGGCCTTGGGAATGTCCCCCGAATACTTGATGCCTCCGTCCCCGATTATCGGAATGCCGTGTTTGCGCGCTTCAAGGGCGCAGTCGTATATGGCGGTGATCTGCGGCACGCCGATGCCGGCGACGACACGGGTGGTGCAGATGGAACCGGGACCCATGCCGACTTTGACCGCGTCCGCACCGGCTTCGATGAGATCGCACGTGCCCTCCGCCGTGGCGACATTGCCGGCAATGATCTGCAGGTTCGGGTAAGCGTCCCGGAGCGTCCGCACGGCATTGAGGATGTTGTCGGAATGCCCGTGAGCGGAATCCAGCACGATGACATCCACCTGGGCCTGTACAAGTGCTTCGGTGCGTTCGAGCATGTCGCGCGTGACCCCGATGGCCGCCCCCACCAGAAGCCTGCCGCGGCGATCCTTGGCAGAATTCGGATATTGCTTGATCTTCTCGATGTCCTTGATCGTGATGAGGCCCTTGAGGTATCCCTGATCGTCCACGAGGGGGAGTTTCTCGATTTTATGGATGGCGAGCAGTTCCTGTGCCTGATCGAGGGTGGTGCCGACGGGACCCGTGATGAGGTTCTCCTTTGTCATGACGTCGCCGATGCGCTGACTGTAGTCTTTCAGAAAGCGCAGATCCCGGTTGGTGAGAATGCCGACGAGTTTGCCGTTTTCCGTGATGGGCACCCCGGAGATGCGGTATTTTCCCATCAGCTCGTTGGCGTCGTGAATGGTGTGGCTGGGACTCAGGAAAAACGGATCCACGATGACGCCATGCTCGGACCGTTTGACGCGATCGACCTCGGTGGCCTGCTGATCTATCCCCATGTTCTTGTGGATGACGCCGATGCCGCCTTCCCTGGCGATGGCGATGGCCAGGCGCGACTCCGTGACGGTATCCATGGCGGCGCTCATGATGGGGATGTTCAACCGGAGGCTGTTTGTCAGCCAGGTTCCGGGATCGATGTCCCTGGGCAGCACGGAAGAACGTTGCGGAATCAGCAACACATCATCGAAGGTCAACCCAATCTTTTCGAACATGATGTCTGTCTCCTTTCAGCAAGACGGGGTGGTGAACCATTCCGGGGAAAATACGCCAAAATCCTTGCGCTAC
>JANYKF010000049.1 GCA_025361665.1 Clostridiaceae bacterium | reverse complement strand
CGGCGGACGACGGCGTCATGCCCCAGACCATCGAGGCCATCCACCACGCGAAGGCGGCGGGTGTGGCCATCATCATCGCCATCAACAAGATCGACAAGCAGAATGCCAACCAGGAACGCGTGAAGCAGGAACTGACGCAGCATGGCATCGTCATCGAGGAATGGGGCGGAGACGTCATTGCCGTACCGGTTTCCGCGAAGCAGCGCCAGAATATCGATCAGCTGCTGGAAATGGTCCTGCTGACGGCAGATGTCCTGGAACTGAAGGCCGATCCCGACCGGCAGGCCAAAGGAACCGTCGTGGAGGCCCGCCTCGACAAGAGCAAGGGCCCCATCGCCACGCTGCTGGTGCAGCGCGGAACCCTCAAGGTGGGCGATGCGATTCTCTCCGGCTCGACCTTCGGACACATCCGCGCCATGACCAATGACAAGGGAAGGCGCATCAAGGAAGCGGGACCGTCGATTCCGGTGGAAATCACCGGGCTGTCGGAAGTGCCGGAGGCCGGAGACCTGTTCTACGTCGTCGCGGACGAACGGGTGGCGAAGAACCTGGCCGAGCACAGAAGGCAGGAAACCCACGAAAAAGCCATTGTCGGCCGTAACCGCATCACCCTCGACGACCTGTACAACCAGATCCAGTCCGGAAAGGTGCAGGATTTGAACCTGATTGTGAAGGCCGACGTGCAGGGCTCCGTGGAAGCCATCAAGGCAACCCTGCTGAAGATGAGCAACGACAAGGTGAAGGTTCGCATCATCCATGACGCGGCGGGTTCCGTCACGGAGTCCGACGTCCGGCTCGCGGAAGTGGCCAACGCCATCATCATCGGCTTCAATGTACGGCCCAGCCAGAACGTCATCGGCATGGCGGAGGCGGCCGGCGTGGACATTCGCCTGTACCGCGTCATCTATGATGCAATCAATGACGTCGAGAAGGCTATGAAAGGCATGCTCGCTCCCACATTCCGCGAAGTCATCGACGGGCACGTCGAAATCCGGCAGATTTTCAAGGTCTCGAATGTCGGGTCCATCGGCGGCGCGTATGTCACGGACGGCAAGATCACGCGCAGTTCCGAAATCCGGGTCGTCCGCGAGGGCATCGTGGTGTTCGACGGCAAATTCGCGTCCCTCAAGCGCTTCAAGGACGACGTCCGGGAAGTGCTTGCCGGATTCGAGTGCGGCGTGATGATCGACAAATTCAACGACATCCGGGAACGCGATATCGTCGAGGCATTCCACCAGGAACAAGTGGAGGTCTGACACCGTCGCGGTACCATACAGGGCAGGAAACGAAAAATCGCCCCTCCCCTCGCGGGCAGGGGCGATTCGGATCATCGGCCGCAAGACTTCACATGCTTCGCGGCGAAGCACCAGCAAGCCATGAAAATGCACTCATGATTTATAGGATTTTCACTACCCAAACAGTGCATTTTCAGGATAGACTTTACATGCTTCGCGGAGAAGCACCAGGAAGACCTGCATTTGTGCCCTATGTTCATCAAAAAACGTAGTCCGACAGCACAAATACAGGATAGAAAGGCGGAATTCCATGGACAGAATCGACAGGATATCGGAAGAAGTCAAGCGGGAATTGTCCGACATCATCCAGAATCACATCAAGGACCCGCGCCTGCCGCCTTTTGTCTCCGTCACCGGTGTGCGCGTCACGAAAGACCTCAAGCATGCAAAATCGTTCGTATCCGTGCTCGGGACGGACGAGCAGAAGCAAGGGGCTTTGAAGGCCCTGCAGTCCGCCTCCGGATACATCCGGCATGAAATCGGGCAGCGCGTCAAACTGCGCTTCACGCCCGAGTTCCACTTCCACCTGGACGACTCCATCGAACATGGCATGCACATCAGCAAACTGATAGCGGATACGATGGCCTCGCAGAACGCGGCTGCGGCCAAGGTGGAAGAGCGTGATGAAAAGCATCTTGCCGAAGAGGGCGGTGCGGGTGGCGGGAAACAGCCTGTCCCGGAGGAGGACGCAGCGGACGGGAAACATCCTGCCAGAAAGGAAAACGCAGGTGAACCCCATGAATTCTGAGCTGCTCCTGCAAATCGCGAAGCGGTTGGCCGCGGCCGGCCGCATTGCCATCCTGCCGCATTCCAATGTGGACGGAGACGCGCTGGGCGCGTCACTGGCCCTGGCTCTGGGCCTGACGTCGATTGGCAAGAAGGTGGACGTCCTGCTGGAGGAACCGGTGCCGAGGTCACTCGACTTCCTGCACGATGGCGGGCTGATCCGG
>JANYKF010000035.1 GCA_025361665.1 Clostridiaceae bacterium | reverse complement strand
TTCCGTTGGATCGGTCTGCTCTGTTCTCTGCCCGGAAGCTCAGCACCAGTCCGTTGCCCGACTCGCACCTTCCGGTGGGGACATCCCAGATGAAAAGGATGGCTTTCGCAATCCAGATATGCGACCTCAGGTCGCACCTGTTTGCATTATAACAAGATTCTCATAGAATCACAAAATGCCTCCATGGTATAATCCGACTGAGGCGTCTGCCGTTTTGGAATGCAATACCGGTGAACCCTTCAGGAGGTAGCCAATGGCTGAGAAGTTTTGTCCGGGAGCCGCGAACATCAGCGGAACACCGACTTTGAAAGTGAAATCCTGTCCCGGCTGCGGGGCGGAAATCGAATTGTTTTCTTCGGATCTCCAGCGTGCCTGCACTTGTGGATTCATTGCCTACAACGACATCCAGTCCTGCATACGCTGGTGCAAAAGCGCGCGTGAATGCGTGGGAGACGAGATGTACGAAAAGCTGACGGGCGATTTGAACAGGGGTTCACCATGATTCAAGTGGCGGGTTTGTCCTTGCCGCTTACTTATGATCAGGAATTGCTCCGCCGGATGGTTGCCGATAGGCTTCATGTCACCCAAAATCGCATCAGGGACATCAAACTGGAAAAACATTCGATCGATGCATCCAATCAGTCGGATGTCCACTTCAAGGCGACAGTTCTTGTTGAACTTGAAGGCGATGAAAATGAACCTCTTTTCTCGTTGAAAGACAAAGGGATAACAAAGGCAATTGAACTGATCTACACGGTGCCGGTTGAAATACGGCTGAAAAGCCGCCCTGTCGTTGTAGGATGCGGTCCGGCCGGCTTGTTTGCCGCACTGCTTCTTGCCCAGGCCGGAACAAGGCCCATTCTGCTGGAGCGGGGTCTTGATGTGGATCGGCGTTCCCGAAGCGTTTTGGCATTCTGGCAAACCGGAATCCTGGATACCCAGACGAATGTGCAGTTCGGAGAGGGAGGTGCGGGCGCCTTTTCGGATGGCAAGCTGAAAATCGGGAAAAAGGACGCAAGAAAAATGAAGGTGCTCCGGGAGTTAGTGGAGGCAGGCGCCCCTCCGGAAATCCTGTATGCGGTCATGCCGCATGTGGGAACTGACCGTTTGAGGGAAACGGTGAGGCACATCCGGGAAAAAATCATCTTGCTGGGCGGCGAAGTGCATTTCGGCGCCACCGTCACGGATATCCTGCGAAATGATGGAAGGGTGTATGGGGTTCGCTATTGTACCGGAAAAATATCAGAGTCGGACCCGTCCCCTTTCCAGCCGGCAGGACCGCGTTCCACTGCATGTCCGGCAGGAAATCCAACCGATCCTGACAAACAAGATGTTCACGAACTGTCAGCGGATCACGTGATCCTGGCAATTGGCCACAGCGCGCGGGACACTTTCACCAGGCTTCACGACAGCGGCATCCGCATGGAGCTGAAGTCCTTTTCCCTGGGCGTGCGGATCGAACATCCGCAAACACTCATAGATAAAATACAATACGGGGGATATGCCGGGCATCCCGCTCTCGGGGCAGCCGCATACAGAATGGTCGTCCATCTGAAAAACGGGAGGAATGTTTACACGTTCTGCATGTGTCCCGGAGGTTCGGTGGTTTCAGCGGCTTCCGAGGAAAACGGCCTTACAACCAATGGCATGAGCGAGTATGCCCGGGATGGCAGGAATGCCAACAGCGCACTGCTGGTGACGATCAGCCGGAATGATCTGGGGAGTGATCATCCTCTGGAAGGCATTGCATTTCAGCGCAAGATGGAAGCTGCCGCTTTTGCCGCGGGAGGTGGCGGGTACAAGGCGCCTGTGCAACGTCTGGAGGATTTTCTTCACAGGCGCGGAACAAAATCGTTCGGGTCGGTTCTGCCAAGTTACCTGCCCGGGACGGCATTTTCAGAAGTGGATTCCTATTTGCCTGAAGACATCGCGAATTCACTGAGGCAAGGCATTGTGGAAATGGGCGAATGGATGCCCGGTTTTGCGGATCCCGATGCCATGCTGACAGGCGCCGAAACCCGGAGTTCATCCCCGCTGCGCATCACGAGGGGCGATACGTTTGAAGCGGTTGGCATCAAAGGCTTATATCCCTGTGGAGAGGGAGCCGGATATTCCGGAGGCATCCTATCCGCCGCAGTGGATGGCATGATCTGCGCTGAACGGATCCTGATGATGGGATCCCCTCACTGAAGGGAACCTGAAGCTGGGATCCCCTCACTGAACGGGTCCTGAAAGCCCGGTCCCTTGCGGCCTATTCACCGGAAGGCGATCCGGATTACCCGGCAGGGCCTTCCGGCCGTTGCGTGCGCGCTGCTCCCGACAATCCAGGCATATCCGCCCGATATCAGCTTCTCAAGCAGGCGGTTTGCGCTGCGCGGGGCCATGCGGCAGGCCTTGGCCAGTTCTGCGGGCGTGAAGGTATTCCGGCACTCGAAATCCATCAGGCTTTGCAGCTTCATGACGGTGTTCAGGCTGATTCCAGCCTTCTGTGCCGCCTCTTGGAACCGGCCATCCAACAGCGCCGATTGTTCTGTGTCGGCTGGCTCTTTCGGGAGCATGGGGCCGATGGTCTGATGATCCGCGATCAGATATGCCCGGTTTCCTCCACCTTTTTTGGCTTTCAGCAATCCCAGGCTCGCATTGTATTTCGCCTCTCGTGCCGTTTCTCCATAACCGATTCCGATGCTGAGGCTGCCATAGCGCATGCCGCTTTTCCCGTTCATCAGATTGAAGGAGCGGAACTGCTCCGTTTCCATTTCCAGAAGGTTTTTCGTAGTGAACAGAAGGAATTTCCCCATCTCTTTTTCCACCACGGCCGCCTGGATGCGCTGCGCGAACAGGTATACCTCCTCCGAGATGCCCATGGATTCAAGCGCCATCTGGTATTCGTTTTCCCGGATCAACGCATGTTCGTCCGGCAAATCCTGTTCAATGGCCAGAACGACAATCTGGCGATCCTCGGCGATCCTCGATTCGCGCTTCAGCATCAGCAGCTGCATCGCATCTCGAATGCTTTCCAGGGTCGGGTCCAGGATCAGGCAAGGGATGTTCCGTGTCTGCAATGCCTCATAGATACTCGAAATGCCTGTCACGCAGAAATGTGCTTTTCCGGAAGCAACGTTCCGCTGATGGAAACGAATCAGGTCGGCAAGGAAACCCTCCCGGAAAGCCGGTTTGGCATATACCATAGGCGAGTGGCCGGAAACGCGTGCCTGATTGAAAATCGCAATGACCTCTTCCGGTTCGTATGAGTCGATACTCGCTTTTTCCGCATCCCACCCATGCATGCGGGCGGCTTTCATCAGAGCGGACAACAATTGCGCGGCATCTCTTTTCACATAAGCCCATGGTTTGTGTGACAACACGGCATGATTGAGCAAATCATACGGGGTCTTTCCCGTGAAGAGCAAGCCATCCACCAATGGCTCGATGAACCGGATTTGCGCTTCGGCAGGAATCGTGTTTTCCGTTTCCATGAGGATGGTTTCGGTTTCCACAGAGGGGTAGGTTCTCCGCAAGGTTTCCCGCACCATTTCCGTCATCCGGTGATGGCCGACAATGGCGATTTTCATATAGGCATCTCCATTCCTTTCACGCACTGTTTTTTGTCGTAATCCTCTCTTGCATGAAAGACCTGCCTTGATTCTATCCGATCAGTTGATTTGGGTCAAATTACGGTCATATTCAGGGAATTGGCTTTTGTATAGGATGAAAACAGGGTCTTCATATGCAAGCGTCAAAGATGGAGGGAATTTCCATGAGGTACATACCAGAACCATACCGAATCAAGATGGTGGAACCGATCAGAATGCTGACTCGTCCCGAAAGGGAGAAGCGGTTGGAGGAAGCCCGATACAACGTATTCAACATCCGTTCGGATGATGTCTACATAGACCTGCTGACGGACAGCGGAACCGGAGCCATGAGCGATCGGCAGTGGGCCGGCATGCTGATGGGCGACGAGGCCTATGCGGGAGCACGCGGTTATTTCAAGGTTCAGGATGCCGTGAAGGAAATTTTCGGCTATGCATTTGCCCAGCCCGTCCATCAAGGGCGGGCTGCCGAGCAGGTATTGTTTCCGAGCCTCATCAAGCCCGGACAGGTTGTCATTTCAAACACCCATTTCGATACGACCCGTGCCCATGTGGAACTTGCCGGCGGCAGGCCCATGGACCTCGTCTCGCCGGAAGCGACGGACACCCTACATTTTGCGCCATTCAAAGGCAACATGGATGTTGTGGCATTGGAGCAGCTGCTGGCGGAAAAGGGCGCCGAAAGCGTGGGACTGATCATCATGACCATTACCAACAACAGCGCGGGCGGGCAGCCGGTTTCCATTGAAAACATCCGGGCAACGCGGGCCATCGCGGACAGGTATGGCGTAACCATGATCCTTGATGCTGCCCGTTTTGCGGAGAATGCCTGGTTCATCAAGCAACGTGAACCGGAATTCAAGGACTCCTCCATCCGGGACATCATCCTTGAAACATTCCGTAACGCCGATGCCTTCACCATGAGTGCCAAGAAAGATGCGATCGTGAACATGGGCGGGCTCATTGGCGTTCGGGACAATCCGTCCCTGGTTGAAAAGGTGAAGAAACTAACAGTGCCCTATGAAGGATTCATCACATATGGCGGTTTGGCCGGAAGAGACCTTGAAGCACTGGCTATCGGCCTGTATGAAGGCATCGAGGAAAACTGGCTGAAATTCCGGGTCGGCCAGATGGAATACCTGGGAGCCAGGCTGCAGGAGGCGGGAATTCCGTTTCAATCCCCTGTCGGGGGGCATGCCGTATTTCTGGACGCAAAAGCATTGCTTCCGCACATCCCCTATAATCTTTTCCCGGCACAGGCGCTGACGCTGGAACTCTATCTCGAGGGAGGCATCCGTGCCTGCGACATCGGATCCTTCATGCTCGGGAATGACCCGGCAACGGGAAAACAGTTGGAATCCACCTTCGAATTCTGCCGGCTGGCCATCCCGCGCCGTGTCTATACCCAGGCTCATCTTGACTACATTGTGGACGTCCTGACGGATATCAAGGCCCGTGCCGGGACGCTCGGAGGGTATCGTATTACCTGGGAACCGCCTGTACTGAGGCATTTCACGGCCCATCTCGAGCCGGTCTGCTGAGTTTCGGGGCTTCGTCGGAATGACCGTCCGAAGGGGTCATTCCATGGAGTTCCCAAGGTCCTGCAGTGCTTCCTCCACCGGTGTATAAGGCAGGCCGAAGGTTTCCGCCACTGCCTCGCAGGTCAGTTTCCCGTTGCAGACATTCAGCCCGCCGCGCAATGCTGCATCCCCCTGCATGGCCTTTTGGACGCCCTTGTCCGCCACCTTCAGCAGATAAGGGAGGGTGGCGTTGGTCAGCGCCCAGGTGGATGTTTTCGGAACGGCACCCGGCATGTTGGCGACCGAATAATGGATGACGCCGTGCTTTTCATAACAAGGGTTGTCATGGGTCGTCACGCGGTCAATGGTTTCAATGCTGCCACCCTGGTCAATGGCCACATCGACGATCACGGCCCCCCGTTTCATTGTTTTCACCATGGCTTCCGTAACGGTTTTCGGGGCCTTCGCGCCAGTTACGAGGACTGCACCGATGAGCAGGTCGGCTTTTTTCACCTGCTCGGCCACCGTATATTCGCTATAGACCAAAGTTGTGATCCGTCCATTGAAAACATCATCCAGGTAAACGAGCCGGGACGGGTTGATGTCGAGTACCGTCACCCTGGCCCCCAGGCCCACCGCCATTTTGGCTGCATGCGTGCCGACCACGCCGCCCCCGACGATGACGACTTTTCCAGGGGCGACGCCGGGTACGCCGCCCAGCAGCACGCCCATGCCGCCGTTGTATTTCTGCAGCAGGTTCGCACCCACCTGAACCGACATTCTGCCGGCGACTTCGCTCATCGGGGACAACAGGGGAAGCGCACCATTGGGCAGCTGGATCGTTTCATACGCGATAGCCGTCACATCCAGGCTCATCAGCGCTTCCGTCAGTTCCCGGTTCGCGGCCAGGTGAAGATAGGTAAAGAGGATCTGCCCCTTTCTGAATTTTCGGTATTCCGCAGGAAGGGGTTCTTTTACTTTCAGAATCAAATCCGCCTGCGCAAAAACGGCATCTGCATCCGGAACCAACGTGGCACCGGCCCCGATGTATTCCGCATCTGTGATTCCGCTGCCGATTCCCGCGTCCTTCTGGATCAGGCACCTGTGACCCTTGCCGTGAAGAGAATGTACGCCGGCGGGCGTGATGGCTACACGGTTTTCATTGTTCTTGATTTCTGTCGGTATGCCGATGATCATTGCGAAACCCTCCTTGAATATGCAGATGGGGAAGATGAATGAAACGGGTGGTCACGGCAAGACAGTCACGCCTTTTTTCACAGTTGACAGGACCACGTTTGTTCTTGTTTTTTGAACGCCCGGGACACTTTTGATCCGGTTCAGCAGTTTCTCCAGCGTCTCGGTGTCGGCAGTCACAATCTTCAGGACATAATCGAAGTCACCTGCCAGATAGTGGCATTCCATCACTTCGGGTTCCAAAGCAACGTGTGTCACAAACCCTTCATTGTAACGGGGTCGTTCCATACTCACCAGCATGATGGCCGTCAGGTGGTTTCCCATCTTGGCGGGATTCAGGATGACGGAATATTTGTCCACCACACCGCTTTGCTCCAGCTTCCGGATCCGCTCGCTGACCGCGGGAATGCTCAAACTGACCCGTTTGGAGATTTCCGACGCAGTCATCCGTCCGTTTTCGATGAGGCACTCTAGTATTTGCTTATCCAATCCATCCATGTTTGCATTTTCCTCCTTTACTGTAGCATATTGTACAATTATTCAGTATGAACGAAAGAAAAACAACAAATATTTAAGTAAAGTATCAAAATATATTCAAATATTTTGTAAATTCTTCACTTGATCCAGTGAACACCGAATCTTTCAAGCTATTGACTTCGAACGCACACAATCTTGACGGGCATATCTGACCGATGATAAAGTGAAGCTGGAAAATCAAACAATCATCCCGCACTTTTCTTGCCGTGATGAGGTCAAGCGCACTGTACCGGCACTCGATATGGGATTCATGGCATCCTGCAGCCATGAAGAGAAAAGCAGCAAACCCTGGATTCGATTCAGGGCGCATGATCGCATGGGAGGATTGGATGAAGCAGCTTATCCGAAACCGGGTCAGCAAAGTAGCCACCTATATGGAGATCCTTTTGTCCCTGTTCATCCTGGTTGGAGTCCTGGTTGTCAGCATCAGCGTTGCAACCGATTTGGTCCGTGATGTTCCGGCGTTATGGAGCGGACGGAAAGCATTCGATTTCACGGAATTTCTCGGGCTCATCATGAAGCTCATCATCGGCGTCGAGTTCGTGAAGATGATCTCCAAGCATACTGCGGAAAGCACGATTGAGGTGCTTCTTTTCGCCGTGGCAAGGAAAATCGTCGTGATGGACTCTGGATATTTCGATGTCGGGATCGGCATACTGGCCATCGCCATCCTGTTCCTCATCAAAAAATACCTGACCACGACCGTCAATCCGAACGGGTATATCCTGGAAGGAGATACGCGGCTGAAAGAGCTCAACGCCATGGCTAAAACATCGCTGACTCCCGAAGATGGCGGCACAGTCCGTGAAATACTGGACAAGGAACTGGAGCGTCTGGGGAATTATCCGCTGGTGGGGCTTACCATCCCTGTCAAAAATGCGCAGTTCAAGATTTTCTCCATGAAGGACGGCATCATTGACGCAGTGGAAGTGATCAACCTCCATGACAAAAAAATCAATCGCCGGTGGTTCTGAGACAATCTTGGCCATGCCTACATGACGGATAATGGATGAAACAAAGGAAACACAGCAATATGCATGAAATCCCGATGGGGCTGACCAGGGAAGAAGCCATTGAATTGCTCAGCCAAGAGCCTTTGCGGCATTTCACGATGATCACGTTGCTGAGGGGAATGGACAATCCGGTTTGCCATACGGCAAATGGATGTGTCTTCGCGCGGGCGAGCAGGGAAAACGGCGATTTTGCCTTGCTGGCCGCAGATTCGGCGGAACAGGTTGGCCCGTTGCTGCCACTGCTGCGTGATTCGGATGAAACCGTGCACGTTCAAGGAGACAGGGCGGCTGAATTTATCCACCGGCATTTTTCCGTCAGCAGGAGCTCGGATTGCCTGCAGCTTTACCTGCCGGAATCCGTGAGGGTAGAGGCAGATCCGACCGGCATCATCGATCTGGGACCCGAACATGCCGCATACGTCCATCAGCATTACAGCGCCCATGCCGCGACAAGTGTCGGGTATCTGCGCGAACGCATTGAACAGGCCCCGGCCGTAGGCGTGATGGTGGCCGGCATACTGGCGGGTTTTGTCATGACCCATGAGGAACTGACCATGGGCGTCATGGAGGTTTTGCCGGAATACCGGCGCATGGGCCTGGCAACGCGGCTCAATGCCAATCTTGTGATGCGCATGAGGGAAAGGAATCTACCCTGCATCATCGAAATTGTTGTGGGCAACCATGCGTCAATGCGATTGGCGGAGGCTGCAGGTTATCTGCCGATACAAAAGGCACACTGGATCCATTTGAAGCAGGAACCATGACCCTCTGAGTTTTTGTCTGGAAAGGTTACCTGAATGCATCCAGCAGGATTTCATTGAATGCTTCAGCCTTCGTTTCCATCGGGCAGTGCCAGGCATCGGGTATGATATGCAGTTGGAATCCGGGTATCAGTTTGTCCAGTTCGCGCGCATTGCCGACGGGAACCCATGTGTCATTCTCTCCCCAGATGCCGATGACCGGGACTCGAATTTTATCCAGCTGCGCCCGGTCAATTTCAGAGGATGTCATGATCATGTCGACAAAGGTTCCCTCTGTGCCGGGCTGCTTCAACGGGGCCAGGTATCCGGCAAGCTCCTCATCTGAAACGGCTCTGCCATAGGCGGATCCAAGGAACTGCCGAATGCGCGTTTCGTTGAGCAGCACGTATCGTCCGATGACCTGAAACCAGCGCTGAACAGGCGGATAGGCGAATGCAAGGGCATTCCTGCTTCCACCCGGAAGCACGGCGCCATCCACATAGATCATCGATGTTACGTTTGCCTCCCGCGCCAAGGTCATGGCCGTGATGGTTCCCGCGCCCATGGAATGTCCCAAAAGCAGCCATTTTTCGTTATCCGCGTGCTCCAGGTCAATCTGATCCAAAAGGTCCCACAGCAACTTGGCGCGGGTTTCCTGGGAATGGTTCATTTTTCGCGACCGATCGCTGTAGCCAAAGCCGGGCAAGTCAACGGCCACGACCCTGTAACCCGCATCCACCAATGGCTGGACATTTTTCCTGAAGGAGAAGGTTGAACCGGCCAATCCATGCACCAACAGGATTTTCCCGATTGGCCGGATCGGCTCCCAGACACGAAAATGGAGGCTTGTTCCACTGACTGTGAGATAACGGCTGTTGTCGAAGACCTTGTTCTGCTTGCCATCGGGTTTGGGCAGTGGAATCAGATAGGGAATAACGGAGACGACCACAATCAACACCAACAGAATCTTCAAGATTTTCACAACCATTTTGTTTTATTCCTTTCCCATTCATGATCCTCATTCGGCAACAGGGTGTGAAAACCGAAGGCATTATATTACCCATTTTCCCTCCGCGAAGCGCAGGCAGTGCGGGGAAACGCGCTGTGCTTCCGATTGATCGTGCGTGACAAACAGCAGCGTGGTCCCGGATTCACCGGCTTCTTCCAACAGAAAATCCAGCACATCGTCTCTCAAGCCTTCATCCAGGTGGGTCATCGGTTCATCCAGCAAGAGCAAGGCGGGTTTCGGAGCCATGGACCGGGCGATGGATGTCCTTCTGGCTTCGCCTCCGGAGATCTCGTCGGGATGCCGATCCCGCAGGGGAGTGATGGAAAAGCGATCCAACAGGCATTGCAGGCGATTTTCAGCTTGTTGCTTTCCCATATCGTGCAGCCCGAAACGGATGTTTTCCGCAATCGTCATGTGCGGCCACAATGCCGGTGTCTGGAATACAAAGCCGATGTTGCGCAGGTGGGGAGGCACCCAATGGTTGGCGTCGGAAACGATGTGGCCGTTGATCAAAATCGTGCCTCTTTCCGGTACATCCAGTCCCGCGATGGCCCGCAGCAAAGTGCTTTTTCCGCACCCGGAAGGGCCGCAGACGGACAGATGCGCTCCCGCAGCCACATCCAGGTCGAAGCCATCGAAAATGATGCGGTCACCCCTGCGCCGAACGAGGTTTCGGATGGAAAGGATCCTCTCGTTTTTCATGTTGGCCTCTGTTGTACCAATACGGTTTTTCATGTTGGCCTCTGTTGTGCCGATGCGGTTTTTCATGCTGGCCTCCGTTGTGCCGATGCGATCCCCCGTTGCAGGATGAGGCCAATCGACAGCGCGATGAGATACAGGAGCAGGCAAAGTCCCGAAACCACCTCGGACTGGCCATAATGAAGGTAATTGTATATTTTCAAGGTCAGGGTTCCCGCTCCCGGAGGGACAAGCAGCAGGGTGGCACCCAATTCTCCGGCAGCCAGGATAGCCGCCAGCAGCCCGGCGCCCAGATATGCACCGGACAGGAGTGGCAAATGAACATGCAGCAAGCTTTGCAGGCGGTTTTTCTGCAGGACCAGGGCAGCATCGAACAGGTTTCGGTCCATCCTTTTCAGAAAGGACAACAGCAGAAGAACGGAAAAGGGGAGGAATCGAAGGGTACAGGCCAGGATGGGCATGAAGAGCGTATTGTAGAGACCCGTCCAGCCGAATGCGGTTCCGTTCCACACCTGAATCAATCCGATTCCGACCAGGGGCGGAGGCATGGCGAGGGGAAGCATTGTCAGGATCCACCAGAGATGATAGCCGGAACGCTTTGCATCAATGGCCATCGCGGCGGAATGGGCGAACGGGATTGTGAGCAGTGCGGTACCCAGACAGATGAGGCCTGTGTTTGCGAGATCGGGGATGGCATCGGTCAGCCAATCCAGGGACGTCAAGGCGGGCCATGTCTGTGCAGTCAGCACAGCGAGGGGGACCAGCAATTGGACAAGGAAAACCACGACAGCGAGGCCGGAGAGGAATCGCATCCAAACGGGCAGGTGGACGAACCATCGGTTGGCACCGTCGTGATTGGCGGGAACAAGGGGGAGCCGCCTCAGCGCGTGCTGCAGCATCCAGGCTGCAGGAAGCGAGATCAGCAGCATCGGGACAGACATCAGGACGGCGTGGGCCGCATCATACCGGATGCTGTATTCCGAGAAAATGCCCAAGGAGTACAGGTTCACCTGAAACAGAGAGGGAACGCTGTAATCCAGCAGGCTTGCCAGGAAAAGGAAGGCGAAGGAAGCCGCTAGGCCGGGTGCGGAAAGCGGAAGCAGGATGCGCAGGACAGTCTTTCTGTCATCGGCGGACACGCGGGAAGCCTCCAATAATTCAGCGGGCATTCCCCTCATCCCCAAAAGCAGGATGCCGAGGGAAAAGGGAAGCAATGCCATCGTCTGAACCCACCCGCTGATGAAAAAACCCTGATCGGGGATACGGGAAAAACCGGCCTCGCGCAGCAAGCCGTTGATCCCGAGCAGAAGGGCACTCCATGCCATGGCATGGATGTGGGGCGGGATGGCGGCTGAGGGGATCATGACTGCTGTCAGTTGGCGGATACGCCGGCTTTTCGTGAAATGCAAGGCACCAGCTCCCAGAAATCCGATGCCGGTTCCGACAAACGCGACGGCAAGTGCAAAAGCAAGGGTCTGCAGCAAAAGGGTCAGCCGCCTGCCGCCCGGAAGGACCAGGGACAGCCATTCACGTCCATCAGTCAGGATGGTGCTGATCGTGAAGGTCAATAACAGAAGCAGCGGCAAGCCAGCCAGGAGCACA
>JANYKF010000012.1 GCA_025361665.1 Clostridiaceae bacterium | reverse complement strand
CCGGCATCGTCCGGCACATCCATGAAACCGGTGCAGACAGAACCATTTGTGAATCCGGTTCCCTCGGATCCATCTGTAATTCCGGTTCCGCATGCCATTTCCATGAAGGGAATCACCTCGATATGGCGGGAAGAAGCGCAGGAGAAAATGGCAGCCGCCGAATTGTCCCATTCTCCTCCGATTCTGTGCTTCAATACGAAATCCCGCGGATCGCAAATACTGAGAAGCAGCTTGTTCACCTTATACTGGCCCATGACATCAATAAACCGAAGAAACCACCGCAATTCCTCTTTCCCCGGGAAGGGAATCCCGACACCCCGGAAGGGCTTCATTGGCTTATCCTGGATTTGCACGCCGCAAATCGAAGGATCGAATGAATTGCGAACCATCTGCAGCAATGTCCGGCCTCCGTTGAACGCTCCATGGGCGGTGTCAGCCAGAATGCGCACACCCTCCACATCAGCTTCCAGACTGTATCCCTCGGCTCCATGAACGGAATCATGACTGCGAAGAATGCGAATACCCGCACCACCCTCCGATGCTTCAGCGTGCAATGCGCCGGTATCATTCAGATCGCAGGCAAGCCGCCGCGCTTCGGGTGCAAAATCTCCACTTATGAATACTTTGGCGGCTGCGCCGGTACGGCCGCCAGTCCAAAGGCAGTCGGCGGGGATGGGCCACAGGCAGGGCTTTCCATCCTGATTCAAATAGAACCTTCTCATTTCACCGGCCCTCCACGCTTCGTGCGACTTCCCGCATGCAATATCAATCCGTTCCGGAAGGAAACATCTTCGTGACAGCCGGGAACATGGCAATCCAATGCATTGGGCATCCTCCCGACAATAAAGAAAGGATCCGGAGGAACACTTCAGCATTCCCCCGGACCCCGGTCATGAAACGGCAATGCCTACTTGTCGAGTCCTTTTGCCAATATTTCGGCATTCACTTCTTCGATGGCTTCCTTCAAGCCCTGGGTATCCATGTATGACTTGATCAGCTTGGTCCAGTCCGCCTCAATGTTCTTGCTGGCGATCAGGTTCTGGAAGTCGGGTTCGCACGCACCGGCAGGAGCAATGGCGCATTTATCCTTTGCAGGTGTGGAAATATTGTCAATCAAAAGATTGGATTTGACCACATATGGAGCTGCCATGGCCTCCCATTGATTCTGGCGATCATAGCACTCCTGAGGCAGTGCCGGGTTCAGCCACGGAGTACCCGCAACATCATATCCTTGGTTGATTGCGAAACCGCCAAGGCTTGGATAGACTTCCCACAGTTTTTTCTGCGTTCCGGAAGAAGGATTGTTCGGAAGGATTGAAACGGCCTTGCCGTCCTTGACAATCCAGTCCTTGTCCTTGAATCCGTAAGTCGTGAAATCACGTCCATCGGGAGAGAGATTCCAGTTGGCAATTTCCAGCAGCCTGTCCACGATGTCATCGCTGGCTTTGGCGCCCAAGGCGAATCCCCATACGTCCATCTGCTGCGCCCACTGCGGCGCGCTGCTGGAATTTGCCTTTAATGGCTGTATGAAACCGACTGCCTTCATCGCCTCTTCAACGGTATATGTCTTGTCTCCGTGCTTCACACCCGCGAAGTCCTTATAGATGTTCCGCCAAATCCAATATGCGCTTGAATTGGCCGTGAGTACGCCAACCTTGTCCTGGAAGAACATGTCCTTGCCGTTCGCGTTGGCAAATTCCGGGTCGAGAATCTTCTCCTGATACAGCTTGTTGTAGAACTTCAGGCCTTCCAGCATCTTCGGTGAAATGAAGCCTGGAATCCATTTGCCATCGTCACCCTTCACCCATGCATACATGTCCACCCATGTGATGAAGTGGACCTGCCACATCCATCCTGTCATCCCGTATGTGTCATCTTTGCCATTGCCGTCGGGATCCTTTTCCTTGAATGCCTTCAGCATCAGGTACAACTCGTCTACGGTCGTGGGCGGTGCGATTCCCAGTTTCTCAGCCCAATCGGCCCTGTAATAGGAAGGCATCAGGCTGGCAGTCAGGGGCTTGTCGGCATTGCCGTAAATCGGCAGCCAATAGTTCTTGCCAGTGGATTTCTTGAATGAGGGCAACAATGGATGGGTATCGATGGACTGCTTTAAAAGAGGGTATTTGGAAAGCATCTCATCCGAGAAGTCGCGGATCATGCCGTCGTTCTTGAGCTGGTTGAACGTTGCATCCCCAAGCCCCATGCCGCCGATGAGGTCTGGCAGGGTATCCGAGGCAGCCAGCATTTTCAGTTTGTCCGCGTTGTCGATGGCAACCTGTTCGATTTTGATTTTGAAGTTGCTTTGCATCCACCTGCCGAAGTCGTCACTATTCGGGTCGCCGCTGAAGTTCGCACCCCAAGTAATGGTCAGTTCCTTCTTCTCGGGGGGTGCCAGCTCTGTGGCTTCAGCAGTTGCTTCAGCAGTCGCCGCGGCAGTCGTTTCCGCAACAGCGGTCTCGGCTGCGGCGGTTGCCGCAACTGCCGTCGTCGCGGCGGGTGCCGCAGTTGTCACGGCTGGCGTGGTGCCCCCGCATCCTGCCAGCATGGACAGTACCATCAGCACACAGAGAAGTGTCGCCAAAAGTTTTCTAGCCATGGTAAACCTCCTGATTTTTCGCTATATTTATTTCAACCATCCAGGCAATGCCAATCTGGTTGAAACAGCAGCCAGACGAAACAGTTCAATCAGCCCTTTACGGAACCGACCATGACGCCCTTGACGAAGTACTTCTGAAGGAACGGGTAAACCAGCATGATGGGAAGCGCAGTGACAGTGACCGTGGCGGCCTTGACCGCTCCTTCGAACAGCGTGTCGTTCGTGCCGCCCACCAGGTCCTGATATGCCTTGTCCATGGCTCCCTGCATCCTGCCGAGGGAATTCGGGTCCAGGACGATTTTCCTCAGGATCATCTGAAGCGGCTGTTTTTCCGCGCTGTTGATGAAATACAGCGCCCTTCCCCATTCATTCCAGTGCCCCACCGCTGAAAACAGCGACAGCGTTGCAATCGACGGAAGCGACAACGGCAGCATGATTTTGATCAGGATCAGGAACTCGCCTGCCCCGTCAATCCTTGCGGATTCGGTGAGTTCAGCCGGGATTTCGCGCAGGAAATTCTTCATGACGAGATAGCTCCACACCCCAAGGCTGCTTGTTATGATCATGGACGCGACGTTGTCCGTCATATGCAGGTACTTGGTCACTATCAGGTAATACGGGATGAGTCCTCCGCCGAAATACATCGTCAGGAGGAAGAAATAATTGAAGAACTTGTGGCCGATGACGTCTTTTTTGACCATGGCATATGCCGCAGTGCAGACGAGGGTCATGTCAAAGAGCGTTCCCAGGACTGTTATCAGGATCGTGATGCCATATCCCGTCGCAATCCAGTTGGTGCTGAAGATGTACAGGTAGCCAGAGATATTCAGATGACTCGGCCACATGACAACCGACTTTTCATAATACTCCGACGAACCCACCAGTGAGGTCATCATGACGTTCCAGAATGGAAATAATGTCACCAGGCCGAGAATTCCAAGAAAAGAATAGTTGAACGAATCGAATATCCAATCGCCGACACTCCTCCTATTCATAGCACGCCTTCCTCCCCCGCCCGTTTGGCAATAAAATTGACAATCAGCAGAAGTCCGAAGCTGACCACGTTCTTGAACAGTCCCACTGCGGTGGTATAGGAGAATTGCCCGCTGGTCACGCCGTGCCTGTATATGTAAGTGTCGAGGACATCGCCCACGGAGAACACCATCGGGGAATACAGGTTGAATATCTGGTCGAAGCCCGCATTCATGATTCCCGCGACATCGAGGATGAGCAGCAGCACGATTACGCTCTTGATGGACGGCAGCGTGATGTACCATGCCCTCTGCAGCCTGTTGGCGCCGTCTATGATCGCAGACTCGTACAGCTCCTGGTGCAC
>JANYKF010000493.1 GCA_025361665.1 Clostridiaceae bacterium | reverse complement strand
CATGTCGGGAAAACGATGCGGCCGGAGGTGCTTTCGGGCATCGGCGGTTTCGGGGGCCTCTTTTCGCTGGAGGGAATCAACATGCGGGCTCCCGTGCTGGTTTCCGGCACGGACGGCGTCGGAACGAAACTCAAGATCGCGTTTTTATTGGACAGGCACGACACCGTGGGCATCGACTGCGTGGCCATGTGTGCCAACGATGTGATATGCAGCGGCGCACAGCCTTTGTTCTTCCTTGATTACATCGCACTGGGAAAACTGGTTCCGGAGAAAGTGGAGCAGATTGTCAAAGGGGTGGCCAACGGCTGCCTGCAGGCCGGCTGCGCGCTGATCGGCGGGGAGACGGCGGAAATGCCCGGGTTCTATCCCGAGGACGAATATGATCTGGCGGGCTTCGTGGTGGGCATCGTGGACCGGGAGAAGATCATCGACGGCAGCCGCGTGAAATCCGGAGACGCCATCATCGGCCTGGCCTCTTCCGGAATCCACAGCAACGGATATTCCCTGGTGCGCAAGGTCTTCAATGTCAGCAGCGATACCTTGTTCCGATTCAACGAGGCGTTGGGATCCAGTGTCGGCGAAGTGCTGCTCGAACCCACGCGCATCTACGTCAAAAGCATCCTGTCGCTGCTGAAACGCTTTGATGTCCGCGGAATTGCCCACATCACAGGCGGCGGTTTCATCGAGAACATCCCGAGGATGGTTCCCGATGGGCTGAAGGCGGTCATCCGCAAAGGTACCTGGCCCGTTCTGCCGATTTTCAGCCTGCTGCGGGAATTGGGTGAGGTGTCGGAGCAGGACATGTACAACACCTTCAACATGGGCATCGGCATGGTGCTCGCCGTGGAGGCTTCCATGGCGGATGCCGTGTTGGCCGCGCTGGCGGCTTCCGGTGAAAAGGCCTATTTGATCGGAGAGATTTCCAAGGGCACAGGCGGCATCGAGATATGCTGAAGTCTGGCGCAGCCAGGTATGCTGAAGACCCGGGGCTGCGTCGCGACATGCTGAAAAACGGAGGAGGGTTCACGATATGCTGAAGATCGGGGTGATGGTTTCCGGCGGCGGAACCAACCTGCAGGCCATCCTTGACGCCATTTCCAGCGGTTCGCTGCCCGACTGCCGCGTGGTGACCGTTGTATCGAGCAAGCCCGGAGTCGGCGCGCTGGAACGCGCACAAAACGCCGGCATCCCTTCCGCCGTCTTTTTTCGCAGGGATTATGCGGATCCGGATGCCTGCGACGCGGATGTCCTCGGCCATATGCAGGCGTACGGGGTGCAGCTGGTGGTGCTGGCGGGTTTTCTCAGCCTTATCGGGGAACGGCTCATCCATGCCTATCCGCTGGCGATCCTGAATGTGCATCCTTCTCTGATTCCTTCTTTTTGCGGCAAGGGCTGCTACGGCATCATCCCTCATCGGAAGGTTTTGGAATATGGTGTGAAGGTGACCGGCGCGACCATCCATTTCGTGGAACCGGAATACGATTCCGGACCCATCGTGCTGCAAAAGGCTGTGGCCGTGATGGAGGACGATACTCCGGAGACCCTGCAGAAGCGCGTGATGGAGGAAGCGGAATGGGTGATCCTGCCCGAGGCCATCCGCCTGTATGCTGCCGGAAAACTGCGGGTAAACGGCCGTCATGTGACGGTGCTGCCCTGAAAATGCGCTGTTTGGGCAGTGAAAATCCAATAAATGATGAGCGTATTTTCAGTGGCTTGCTGGTGTTTCAAGCGAAGCAAGTGAAGTCTGCCCTGATTCGGAATAAATGACGGATTCTGTGGAATGGAAGGATGCGCATGAAGATGAATGTTCTGGTGGTCGGAGGCGGGGGTCGCGAGCATGCCATCATCTGGAAGCTGAAACAGAGCCCCTTGGTCGGGAAACTGTGGTGCGCGCCGGGAAACGGCGGCATTGCGCAGATGGCAGAATGCTTTCCGGTCGACACGATGGACATCGGGGGGATGGTGGCCCTTGCCCTGAAACTGGCGGCGGACCTCGTCGTGGTAGGCCCGGATGACCCGCTGGCGGCCGGCATGGTGGATGCCCTGGAGGCGGCCGGGGTCCGGGCTTTCGGTCCGAATCGCGCCGCGGCCATTCTGGAAGCGAGCAAGAGTTTTTCCAAGGACCTGATGCTGCGGTATGGCATTCCCACGGCTGCCTGCGCCGTGTTCGAAGATTCAGGCGTTGCCCTGGATTGGCTGAAAAATCAAAAGATGCCGATTGTGGTCAAGGCGGATGGTCTTGCGCTGGGCAAAGGCGTGCTGATATGCGCTACGCTGGAGGAAGCGGAAGCCGCCGTGCGCGGCATGCTGGATGAAGGCAGGTTTGGCCGCGCGGGTCTTCGCGTGGTCATCGAAGAATGCCTCACCGGTCCAGAAGTCACAGTACTCGCATTCACGGACGGGAGAACTCTGTTGCCCATGGCCAGTTCGCAGGACCATAAGCGTGCACTCGATCAGGACGCAGGTCTGAATACCGGCGGTATGGGCACGTTTTCGCCCAGCCGTGTCTACACGCCGGAGATGGCTGCCTGGTGCACGGATCACATTTATCTGCCTACGGTGGAAGCGATGAACCGGGAAAGGCGGCCCTTCAAAGGCGTGCTTTATTTCGGACTGATGATCACGCCGGAAGGGCCGAAAGTCATCGAGTACAACGCGCGGTTCGGCGATCCGGAAACCCAGGTCATCCTGCCCCGAATGGAAAACGACCTCATGGAGGTGATGCTCGCCGTCCTGGAGGAGCGCCTCGGGGAAATCATTCTCGCCTGGAAACCGGATACGGCCGTCTGCGTGGTGATGGCATCCGGCGGATACCCGGAAGCCTATCGGAAAGGGCATCCCGTCAGTGGTCTGGAGGAAGCGGAATCGATGGAAGGCATCACCGTGTTCCATGCCGGGACAAAGGCGGAAAACGGGCAGATCCTGACGAATGGTGGGCGGGTACTCGGTGTGACGGCCACCGGCGCGGATATGGATGAAGCCAGGGCCCGCGCCTACGCCGGCATAGAGCGCATCGCATTTCAGGATGCCCATTGGCGGCGGGACATCGGGATAAAATGAAGAAAGACATCGGCAGGTTGCGGGAGGAATCATGGGCAAACAGTTCCATGGCATGACGAAAATATCCTGCAGTGGCTTCTGCTGTACGAAAATCGAACATTTCGGCGTGCATGCGGGTCATGCCGAGATCCTCCGTGATGTGTCCATGCATATGCACTGCGGGGAACTCACCGCGCTCATCGGACCCAACGGCGCCGGAAAATCCACGCTTTTGCGGGCCATGCTCGGGGAAATACCCCATACGGGTGAACTTCATTTTCTTTCCGCATCCGGAAGGCATGCCGGAAATCCCATCATCGGCTATGTTCCGCAAACCCTGAACTTGGATCGGACGGCACCGGCCAATGTGCTGGATCTGTTCATCGCAGCCGGATCGGGGCGGCCTGCCTGGCTGCCGGCATCAGCCAGGCAGAAACGGCGCGTGGCGGAATGTCTGGAACGGGTCGGAGCCGAACACCTGGCAAACCGCAGGCTGGGTGCCCTTTCAGGGGGCGAGCTGCAGCGCGTGCTGCTGGCGATGGCGCTTGAGCCGATTCCGGACCTGCTCCTGCTGGACGAACCGGTGTCCGGGGTGGATCAGAACGGGATGAAGGCCTTCTACGATCAGGTGTCCACGCTGCGTGCCACTTATGACCTTTCCATCATCATGGTCACCCATGATCTGGATTTGATACCTTCCTACGCGGATCGTGTGGTCCTGCTGGATCAGACCGTGCTCGCAAACGGTTCACCGGAAGAGGTATTCGGTTCTGAACCTTTTCGCGCGGCCTTCCCGGCGCATGCCTTCCCGGTTCCTTTCTCCATGGCGGTGCCGGGTCAGCCATCGGGGCCAGTCATGCCGGAATCGGGTCGGACAGGCAATCCGAAGGCTGGGCGCTATACGATCGAGCAGTTGAAGGCGCTTGTGAGCGGCAAGGAGGAAACCCCCTGATGGAGCTTTGGTACCGCCTCCTGTCCGTCCTGCCATTCGACTGGGCGCAGCCGGGCCGCCTGATGTTCATGAAAAACGCGCTGCTGGCCATTTTGCTGCTCGCACCCGTCTTTGCCCTGCTTGGCACCATGGTCGTGAACAACCGGATGTCCTTCTTTTCAGACGCGCTGGGTCACGGCGCATTCACGGGGCTGGTCATCGGCGGCATGCTGGGCTTCCTTGTCCCGATGTGGGCGGCGGTCATCTTTTCCGTCCTGTTTTCGGTTGCCGTCACGACCGTACGTTACCGGAGCGGCATGGCGCCGGACACGGTGATCGGGGTTTTCTCCTCGGCGGCGGTCGCACTCGGTATCTTTCTGGCGACGGGATCCGGAAGCGGAACGGCCCGCCTGTCCGCTTTCCTGATCGGGGACATCCTCTCCATCGGCAAAAAGGACATCCTGCTGCTCGTGCTGGTCCTGGGAGGCGTGCTGGTTCTGTGGGCCCTCTACTTCAACCGGCTTCTGCTGATCAGCATCAGCCCGTCTCTGGCGAGGAGCCGCGGCGTCCGCGTTTTTCGGGAAGAATTGCTGTTCACCGTCCTGGTAGCTGTCATCGTGACGATATCCATGCCCTGGATTGGCCTGCTGGTCATCAATTCCTTTCTTGTCCTTCCCGCGGCGGCTTCCCGCAACACGGCTTCGGGGTCAAGGCAGTATACGTTGCTTGCGGTGCTTGTTTCCATTGTTTCCGGCGTTGCCGGCCTGTTTGCCTCCTATGCCGCGGACACGGCGACAGGCGCGACGATCGTGCTGGTCATGACAGGTTTCTTTTTTGTTTCCATGCTGCTTGGACGCCGCGGCGCCGGTTGATGTGACAGGAGCATGCCATCGCCAGGCATATGGTAAACCCCGGGAGTAGGAGGGAATCATGGAAAGATTTCTGAAAATGAGGGAGACGCCGATTTTGGAAACGGACAGGCTATTCCTTCGAAAATTCCGCCTCGACGATGTGCAGGATGTCTTTGAATACTGCAGGGAGCCGGAAACAGCGCGCTATGTGACCTGGGACGCGCACAAGACGCCCGAGGACACGCTGCGTTTCCTGCAGTGGGCCACGGGCCGCTACAAGACCGGAGAACCGGGAGATTGGGCCATCATGGACAAGGTGACGGGCCATATCATCGGCTCCATGGGCCTTGTGGCGGCAGAGCCGATAAACCGCTGCTGCGAGGTCGGGTATGTCATCGGCCGCGACCATTGGGGAAAAGGTTTTACGACGGAAGCCCTTCTGCGCCTCATCCGGTTCCTTTTCGAAGAGTGCGGCGTCAATCGCATCCAGGCGATGTGCTGCGAGGAAAATGCCGGCTCTTCCCGTGTGCTTGAAAAGGCGGGATTTCGTCATGAAGGCCTCCTCATGCAGCGCATGCGCATGAAGGAGCGTTTCTGGAATTTGAAACTGTACGCCCTTCTGCTGGAAGAGTGGCGTTCGCTCCATGAACCAACGCAGAATCTGCGAGACAAGGTGCTCATCGAGGAAGTGGAGGAAGCGGATCTGCCGGACATACTGGCCCTGCAGAAGCTTGCCTATGCTTCGGAAGCGGCCATCTACGGCAACGGAATCGCCCCCATGACGCAGACTTTGGCGGAAATGCAGGCT
>JANYKF010000447.1 GCA_025361665.1 Clostridiaceae bacterium | reverse complement strand
ATGCCGAGCATCCGGCCTTGGCGAGGGACCACAGAACGAGCGGTGAGCATCTTGATGACGCTCGTCCCCAATTGCCCAGCCAGCTTTTGATAGGCCTTTTCCAAACCGCTGTTAAACTGGATCGACTGCGTGGCCATAAGTGCTAAGGCGGCTCCGGACTGCTGGCCCTTCAAAACCAGGTCAGGATTCCCGCGCACCACTTCGTTGATGCTGATGGCGGTCTCCCCGTCGCTGAACTTCCCCACGACCGATGCCCCAAGCGGCAATCCTATCTTTGAGGCAATCTCCTCCGCCAGTGCCTTGTTTGAATTCCCCGCGAAGATCTTGATGTCCTTGCCGTGCAGATTCATGGTCTTCCGCCTCTCCTCAGGTTCCCTTCGGCTTGTCGTAGCCCTTGCGTTTCACCCAGTCCTCCAGGACAGTCTGCCTGCTGCGCGCGATGGCCAGAGCAAACGCGGGCACTTCGCTCGTGATGGTGGATCCGGCCGCGATGTATGCGTGTTCCTTCACTTCGACCGGTGACACAAGGTTGACGTTGCAGCCGATAAAGGCATCGTCGCCGATGACCGTACGGTGTTTGTTCCGCCCGTCGTAATTCACCACGACGACTCCGCAGCCGAAATTGACCCGCTGCCCGACCTCCGCGTCCCCCACGTAAGTCAGATGCGAAATTTTCGTATCGTCTCCGATGATCGATTTCTTGATTTCAACAAAGTCCCCGATTTTCACATGGCGTCCGATCCGGCTTCCCGGTCTCAGATAAGCATAAGGACCCACCTTTGTCTCTTCCCCAATCTCCGACTCCACCACGACGGAATTGGCCACCTGCACACCCTGCGCCAGGGTCGAGGAGACAATGCGGGCATGGGGTCCGATGAGGCATCCCGGCCCGATGACGGAGCCCTTCTCAAGGCATGTGCCCGGCATGATGATCGTATCCGGCCCGATGGCCACGTCTGCGGCTATCCATGAGGTCTCCGGAAGGCGGAAAGTCACTCCGGCTTTCATGTGACGTTCACGGATGCGCTGCTGCAGCACTCCATCCGCCTCCGCCAGCTGCGCGCGATCATTGATCCCCAGCGTCTCCTTTTCATCTTCCACAAGGTGTGCGCCCACAAGGCCTCCCTCGGACAGGATGATTCCAAGGGTGTCCGTGAGATAGTATTCACCCTGGCTGTTTTCGTTTTTCAGGAGCGGCAATGCAGTGAGCAGCGCTTCGGCATCAAACAGGAAAACACCCGTATTGATTTCACGGATCTCCAGTTCCCCAGGGGTTGCGTCGCGGTGCTCCACAATGCCCGTCACCCGGTTTTCCGCATTGCGCACGATGCGTCCGTAACCGGTCGGATCGGGTGGCAGCGAGGTGAGGACCGTTGCAGCATTCCCGGCCTGCAGATGCTTTTCCCATGCCGCCCGCAGGGTTTCACCCCTCAGCAGCGGCGTATCGCCGCAAAGCACCAGGATGGTGCCGGCGGAACTATGCAGCAGGTCTGCCGCCATCATGACCGCATGACCGGTTCCCATCCGCTGTTCCTGAAGGACGCATGGCGTTCCGTCCGGAACAAGCGCCCGCACGGCTTCCGCCTGATGGCCAACCACCACGATGTTCTTTCCCGAACCGGCGCTGTCCGCCGCTTCCAGCACCCATGACAGCATCGTCATGCCGCTGAGTTCATGCGCCACCTTCGCCCGATCGGACTTCATTCTGGTCCCCGCACCGGCTGCCAGTATCACTGTCGTCAATCCGCCCATCGGATTCATCCTCCCGCGCAGACAACCCGCTCCATCCTCCCCCTCGGCAGGACGGGCGGGATATTCCCTGACCGTTTCCTTCTGAAACCCAACGTCATTTTCCCATATATTCCGGATGTTTTCAATGCGCATGCAAAAATGCGGAAGCACGCTAAAATGCGGGAGTACGTAAAAATGCAGGTATCCTTCCGGGCACCTGCACCAAATGGAGGCAGCAAAACCTGGCTCGTTCCTTTGCGAGCATTGTCTTTCCGGCCCGACACGCGATCCGGAGCCGGCAACTGACCTTTTTCAGGTTCCAACAACCGTTTCGTAGGATTCCTCTTCAGCAAGGAGGGTCTGGTATTTGACGAGAATCGCCGATTGCACCTTGTTCCGCGAATCGGCATTGATGGGGTGTGCAATGTCGCGGAATTCACCGGTCGGCGTCTTCCTGCTGGGCATGGCAATGAACAGGCCACCCTGGCTCTCGATGATCTTGATGTCATGCACGACAAATTCGTTGTCGAATGTAACGGATACGACGGCCTTCATTTTCCCTTCGGCTTCGACCTTGCGAATCCGGATGTCGGTAATCTCCATGTCGGTAAACCCTCCGCGCACTGCTTTGATGTACCCTGTTGATCCGCTGTCAATCAGATGTGAAAAGGACTGATGGCAATATTATATAGCAAACTGCCATAAATACAAACATTTATTTCCGGATTTTTATGAATTTTCCCAATCAATCCGGATTGATTCCCGCCACATGTTCCCCGATACAAAAGGACATGCAGCCGACCATCATGCGCCGAAGCCAAAAATCGACTTTTCATGGCAGGCTGCACAAATACATTGCGGAATCATGTATAATTGAATCGGCTTGAATCATACACGTATGAATCGGTCTGATTCGCGGGACGATTGACGGGAGGAAGGGTCATGGATTCGGAACTAGAGCATATCATCGGCCACGGGCCGGTTCATTTCATCGGCATCGGGGGCATCAGCATGAGCGGCCTCGCGCAGATCCTGCTGCACCGCGGCATCGCGGTGACCGGTTCGGATTGGCTTGAAAGCCCTGCCGTCGATCATCTGCGCACCCTGGGTGCGGACATCTGCGTCCCTCACTGCGCCTCGATCATCACAGGGCAGACCCTTGTAGTCCATACAGCCGCCATTCCGGCCGACAACCCGGAGATGGCGGAAGCCCGCCGCCTCGGCATCCCCGTCATGGACAGGGCCCGCTTCCTCGGAAACCTCGCCGAAGGCTACGGGAATACTGTCGCCGTTTCCGGAACGCACGGGAAGACCACCAGCACCGGCATGATCGCAACCGTGATGATGACCGCCGATCTGAACCCGACCATCCACATCGGTGGATTGCTGGCTTCCATCGGCGGCAATACGCGTCTCGGCGGCACGGACCTTTTCGTGATGGAAGCCTGCGAATACAAGAACAGCTTTCTGCAGTTCCACCCGAACCATGCCCTCATCCTGAACATCGAGGCGGACCATCTCGATTTTTTCCGTGATCTGGACGATGTTCTCGCAGCATTCGCAAGGTACAGCCGGAATGTTCCGCTTTCCGGCACGCTTGTCCTGAACCTTGACGATGCGGGATGCCGCACGCTGGCCTCGCGTCTTGATAGGCCATACACGGGGTTTCAACTGTCAGTTCCGGATTCGGTGGATGGCATCCGAACCGGAGCAGAGGGCCCGGTCTACCATGCCGCCAACCTGGCCTACGATCATGGCTATGCGCGGTTCGACGCCTGTCTGGCGGACAAATGCCTTGCCCGCATCGTTTTGGCTGTTCCTGGACGCCACAATGCCTCGAATGCGCTTGGCTGCTTCGCATTGTGCCATCAGGCGGGGCTTGGGCCGGACCTCATCGCCGACGGACTGGCCCTTTTCACGGGAACGGGCCGGAGGTTCGAATACCGCGGTGAAACAGACGGGGTGGACATCATCGACGACTACGCGCATCACCCCACGGAGATCGCCGCCACG
>JANYKF010000465.1 GCA_025361665.1 Clostridiaceae bacterium | reverse complement strand
AGGTGCCTGACGGAGCGCGCGGAACGGCCTGTGCCCAGAATCGGCGACAAACTGCACCATGCCCGGAATCGGCGACAGACTGTCCTGTACCAGAGAAAAGGAGACTGCATGCCGTATGCCGGACTTTATCTGCTGCTGCTGAACCTTTTCTCGCTGACGATGACAAGGGCTGACAAAATACGGGCTATCCGCCGGAAGTGGCGCATTCCCGAGAGCTGGTTCATCTGGCTGGCTGCTTTTGGGGGCGGTGTTGGCATCTATGCCGGCTGCCGGATTTTCCGCCACAAAATCAAGCATCCGAAATTCATGATCGGGGTTCCGGTCATGGTGGTCTTGCAGGTCATTGCGCTTGGATGCCTTTATTTCATCATTTCTAAAATGCCCTGAAGCCCGTCCTTGTTGTTCGAGAGCATCGAGCGGAACACATCGGTTTCCTGCTGAACAATTTTGTTCAGCGATTTCTGGCCAAGCGTCTCCACCGGGGCTTTGTCATCCGTCAGGACGAGGGGGCCGGACGCGACCTCCACGGCATTGTCCGCCACATAAGCGGCGATGGCGTGAAGCGGATGGTCTTCGCCGATATCCTTCTGCATGTTCTCGCGGTATTGCGTCAGCATGTCCGGATTGTTGCCGCAGAAAAGAAGCGAGTTCGTCACGGCGTCCAAATCAATCCGGTACACGGTGGAAAAAGCGGTTCTGACGGTCTGCGCGAGATATTCCGGCACGCCTGCGAAGTCCCCGGATTTCATGTTGATGTTCACAATCAGCACGCCATACGGTTTCAGATGCTTTTGCACTTTTGCGAAGAACTCTTGGGTGGACATGTGGAACGGCACGGTGATGTCCTGATAGGCATCCGCGAGAATCACGTCATATTGCCCGCAGTCCGGCGTGTCGAGGAACATGCGGCCGTCATTGATGAACACGTTCGCCTCTTCCGGTTTCAGATTGAAATAGCGGGTTGCCAGGCTGGCGATCTCCGCGTCGAGTTCCACCGCATCGGAACGGCTGTTCGGGAAGAATTTGTGGAGCTGTTTTGAGAACGTGCCCGTTCCAAGCCCCAGAACCAGCACATCCAGCGGTTCCTGCAGGGTGGCCTTTGGGCGGAACAGTGGCGCGGCCAGCGCGTATTCGTAATAGTAACCGGACAAGGCGCCGTCCTTCCGGTAGATGGACTGGACGCCGAAAGCCACATTGGTGGACAGGATCACGGAAGTATCCGTTTCAGAAACCTGCAGATAATTGTAAAGCGATTCCCCTTCATAGATGATGTCGCTTTTCCAGAATGCGAAGGCATTCTGGAAGGGCATCAGGAGGAAGGCGACCAACAGGATCGTCGTCACGACATGCTTGACGCGGTTTTTTTTGCGGGTCAGGAAATAGGCGAGGCAAAGGATGTTCAGCAGCAAGGCGAACAGGAAGAAGGTCTTGCCCGTTCCCAGCAGCGGGATCGTCAGAAAAGTGGGGATGAAGGTGCCGAGGATGCTGCCGACCGTGTTCATCGCGTAGATCTGGCCCGTGATGCGGCCGTTGTTCTCCATGTCGGTGACGGCCAGCTTCACCAGGTAAGGGGAGACGGTACCCATCAGCACCATCGGGAAAGAGAAGATGACAAGGCAGCAGATGGCCGAACCCGTCACCACCAGGGCACTGCCCGGGAGGGTGAACATCAGGATGCCCGTGACACCCGCGATGACGTATTTGCCGAGAAAGGGGATGGCCGCGATCCAAAGGGATGCGAGCCATATCAGGAAGTACAGGCGCCCGAGGTCGCGGTGCTTGTCGGCACTGCGGCCGCCGATGATGTTGCCGAGGGAGAGGGAGATCATGATGAGGCCGATGATGACGGTCCAGACGATCGAGGAGGAGCTGAAATAGGGTGCCAGCAGCCGGCTGCACGTCAGTTCCACGGCCATGACCGTCATGCCGCAAATGAAGGCTGTCAGATAATATACCCAGGTCCGGTTTTGCATGTGCGTTCTCCTCTGTATGCTGGAATGGATTGCCAACAGTCAACCCTATAAATGCGTCGAATCAATAATGGAAACCATAGAGCCAAGACGCATTTATAGTGGCTTCCTGGTGTTCGGGGCGAAGCATCTATAGTCTACCCGATTGCGCCTTTGCTGTGAAGATCATTCTGGAGATTACCATTCTTTGGATCACTCCAGGCAACCACCGTGCCGATTCCGGGCACCGTAAGGGAGGAGCCGGTCCGGATGCACAAATCCTCGCATCCGGCTGTCTGCTCATCCACCACGATGTGCCAGTCCGCGCCAAAGGGCAGGGCCACGGTTTCAGGCAGTGTCCCGGCGTTGAACGCGACAAGGATGACCGGCCAGGAATCCCCATCCGCGCCATTGCGGAGCAGGAAGGCAATGACGTTCGCGGGGGTGTTCAGAAATGTGAGATTCCGCCGAACCTCCTCGGAAGATACCAGTCGGAAAGCCGGATGCGCCTTCCTCATGCGGATCAGGCCCTGATGATAGGTGAAACCTGCGCGGTACAGGCTTTTTCGGTTCCAGTCCACTTGATTGACGGCATCCGGGGAATTGTAGGAGTTGTGCACACCCTGTTTGGACCGCATGAATTCCGTACCGGAGAGCATGAAGGGGATGCCCTGCGACGTCAGGACAATGGCGCCCGCCAGGTTCGTCCGCCGGACAGCCTCGTTTTCCGTGGCGGCGGAATGGGTGGCCACAAGCTTGTCATACAGGGTGAGGTTGTCGTGGGATGCGGCGTAGTTGACGCAGTGCCATGGATATCCGGCCCATGCGGAACCGCTGCCGATGGCGCGCAGGCAGTCGACCTGCGGGTGCTGCACGGCTCCGGCAAGGCCGAACTTGACGCCCTCCCGAAGCTGGGGCTGGCCGTTGATGAATCCTCCCGAAGCATCGGCGAAACTGTTTCCCTTGATCGCATCGCGGGAATTGTCGTTGAAAACGCCGATTTGCAGCAGCCGCGCGGCATTGGCCTTTAGGGCGGCACGGCCTTTCTCCAGCGGGGATTCGCCGCCGGTCCAGCCTTCCCCGTACATCAGGATGCCGGGATGATGCGCGTCCATCGCGCGGCGGATGCCGTTCATCGTCTCGATGTCATGAAGTCCCATCAGGTCGAAGCGGAACCCGTCCACCTTGTATTCGCGGGCCCAGTACAAGACGGAATCGGTGATGGCCTTGCGCACCATGGACCGTTCCGAGGCGGTTTCGTTTCCGCAGCCGGATCCGTTGGAGAAGCGGCCCTGCGCATCGGTGCGGTAGAAGTAGCCAGGGACGAGTTTGTTGAATTCCGAATCGAGGGACCGGTAGGTGTGGTTGTAGACAACGTCCATGACAACGCCAATCCCGTTTGACTTCAGGGCCAGGATCATTTTCTTCAGCTGCCGGATCCGCACGAGGCCTTCATCCGGATCCGTCGTGTAGGAACCGTCCGGCACATTGTACAGATGCGGATCGTACCCCCAGTTGAACCGCCCTTCGTGCAGCCGCGATTCGTCGATCGTGAAGAAATCGAAGATGGGCATCAGGTGGACATGGGTGATGCCAAGTTCCACCAGGTGGGCCAGCCCCGTCTTTGTCCCGTCCGGGGTGTGCGTGTCCGGTTCCGCGAGGCCGAGAAACAAACCCTTGTGCAGGATGCCGGAATCCGGATGAATGGTGAAATCCCGGACATGGACCTCATAAAGCACCGCGTCGGTCGGATGTGCGGGCGTCAGGTGTCCGACGGACTCCCACCCCTCCGGATTGGCTTCCTGCGGCCTTGTCGCCAGGGCCCTCCTGCCGTTGATGCTCACGCCGATCGCATTCGGGTCGCAGACTTCCTGGAGATCCCCCCCGGTCGTGACCTGATAGGTGTAATGGCATCCCGCCAGATCTTCCGGCACGGCAAGCATCCAGGTGCCATTGCGGTCCGGGGAAAGCGGAAAGACATCTTCCGGACTGTCGGCATCGATTTTACGGAAAATGTTCACATCCACCCGTGATGCCATGGGGGACCAGACCCGGAAAACCGTTTTGTTCGGGAACGGATGGCAGCCCAGATCATCCCCGTCATACGTATAGAGGCGTTCAAATTCCGGTGTGTCGAACAGGGTTCCGTATCGGACGGGAAATGGCTTGAACCCCTTTTTGGAGATGATGCAGGTTTCACCCAGGATCCAGTCCGCCTGCAGGGTGAGGACGAATGACCGCCCGTCGCCCAATGCCGATGAATGCATCACGTTTCTCGGAATTCCTTCGCCCGTGACCAGAAAAGGGTCATTCGGACCCAGCGCGCACGGTGCCTGCATCTGGACGAAGATTTCCCTCCAGCTCCGGAAAACGGCCCGCTCCGCTGTCGGGATGAACGATATGCGGTCAGGGGACAAGTGGATTTGCTCGCTGTTCTGCACCAGGAAGATCTCAGGCTCATCATGTTCCGGCAGGGAGATCAGGTTCACATAGCGGT
>JANYKF010000423.1 GCA_025361665.1 Clostridiaceae bacterium | reverse complement strand
CCTGCTGATCGAGATTACGAACGTGATCGGGGAGTCGCGCATCCAGCTTCGGGCGATCAACGCCCGTACCGGGAAGGACCTCATCACCGTGATGCACCTGACGCTGGAAATCACCCACGCAGAACAGCTGGACCGCATCATCAGCCGCATATCCTCCATACGGGATGTATATGAAATCTCGCGGAACCGGTGACCTCCCCCGATAACGGAACCGGTGACCTCCCCGATAACGGAACCGGTGACCTCCAGATATTGGAACCCATGTTTCACCGAATCGGAATCTTCAATGACTGGAGTGGACCCCATGCGCGCAGTGGTTCAGAGAGTAGAAGAGGCATCCGTCAGGGTTGGCAGCCGGGTGACGGGTCAAATCGGGGCCGGGCTCCTTGTGCTGATCGGCATCGGCATGGGTGATACGGCGGAAACTGCTGCATGGATGGCGGATAAAATACTGGGATTGCGCATATTTGACGATGAGGCGGGTAAAATGAACCTTTCTGTTCTCGATGCAGGGGGCGCGATACTGGCTGTTTCGCAGTTCACCTTGTTCGGAGATTGCCGGAAAGGCAGGCGTCCCGGTTTTTCAGATGCGGCAAAACCGGAAGAAGCCATCCCGCTGTATGAACTTTTTGTGTCGCTTTGCCGGGCGGGAGGCACACAAGTTGAAACAGGCATTTTTCAGGCTGAAATGAAGGTTTCCCTCGTGAACGACGGACCTGTAACCCTGCTGCTGGACAGCTGCAAAGCGTTTTGAGGTTTGGCGGGTCATTTCAAGTCGGCGGTCGGGGATTTGGAGAAAGCAGTCAATCATTCCAGTGTTACGGGCGTAAGATGGGAAGTAATGTTGTTGAAAGCGTCAGTGGGGAAGCCGTGTTATGTTTCAGGGCGTAGGCCGGGAGAATATGAAATTGGATATCAAAAAACTTGATAACGGGCTATTTGGTTCAAGCACATGGCTGGTCGGTGAGGCGGGCATATGCACAGTCATTGATTGCGGGGTTCCTGCCGGAGACATCCTCTCGGCTGCAAAAACGATGTCGTGCAGAGTTTCACATGTCATCCTGACCCATGGCCATGTCGATCACACCTGCGAGGCTGCGGGAGTCATCGCATCCACGGGGGCACGGCTTTGCCTGCACCGGCTGGAAGTTCCGCTTTATCAGGACACCAGTCTGAACGGATACCGGATGTTCGGCCTGCCGCACACCGAACCTTTTCCGATGCCGAATCGCCTGCTTGAGGACGGCGATTTGCTTGATACCGGTGGGCCAACATTCTGGATTCTTCATACGCCAGGGCACACGGCTGGTGGTATCTGCATTTTGACCGGAAATCATGTTTTTTCAGGCGATACCTTGTTCAATCATGGAATCGGCCGTTATGATCTCCCGACCGGAGATGGCCGAACCTTGATTCGATCCATCCGCGAGAAACTCTTTACGCTTGACAGGGCAACCGTCGTCCATTGCGGACATGGCCCCGACACAAGTATCGGCGAGGAAAGGGATCACAATCCATATGTCAAAATCGCATGATATGAAAGGCAAGCCGCTGTATCTGAGTATCGCAGGAATAGACAATGCCTTCGAAGCCGGACAACTGATCCGGCTTTTTCATGATTCCGATCCGATTTTACAGACGGAATCCGTTGTGCCTGAATACCGCACCCCATTCGTGGAGATGACTCCTACAGATAAAGCCGCATTCGAATGCCGATCGCGAGCAGGTTCACAGGTTCCTGGGCATTCCGGGAAAATGCCAGGAATCCATGTTCTCCTTCATGCTGTCGAATCGGAAGGGATTTTCACCGCCACCGCTTTCATTCGCGACAATGGAACGAAGATCGGATACGGGATCCTTTCTTTTTCAACAGCAGAGGCTCCCTCAGCCTCCGATCTGTTTCTGCAAAGCCGCAAGCTATGTGCCGGTACAGCCTTGTATCGGGCTCTGTCAGAGGCTTTCGGCATTGAATTGCCCTGGGGTTCGCTGACGGGTGTCAGGCCGGTCAAACTGGCGTCCTGCTGTCTGGACGCCGGCATGGCGCAGCAGGAAATCCTCGGCATCCTGTCGGAAAGAACCGGTATGCAGGCTGACAAGGCCGCACTGGTCCTGTCCGTCGCTAACTGCGAACGTCCTTTTCTGACTCCGCCGGACCACTCTGTCAGCCTGTACGCGGGCATCCCTTTTTGCTCCACCCGATGCCTTTATTGCTCCTTCACATCCTATCCGGAAAAAAAGCATGGCCATCTGATTCCCGCCTATCTCGATGCGCTTGCCAAGGAAATCCGCTTTGTCGGCGACTGGCTTGCCGCAAACGGCAGAACGCTTTCTTCCGTTTACATCGGAGGCGGTACCCCCACAGCCCTGTCCGCAGAGATGCTGGAAACGCTTTTGACATGTCTGGACAATGAATTGCCCATGCGTACCGCCCTTGAATACACGGTGGAAGCCGGTAGGCCGGACACCTTGGACCGGGAGAAGCTTCGGCTCATCAAAGAAGCCGGGGCCACCCGCATCAGCATCAATCCTCAATCCATGAGGGCGGAGACGTTGTGCGCCATTGGGAGGGGGCATACCCCGGAGCAGGTGGAAGAGGCCTTTCATCTGGCGCGGGAGATCGGATTCGACAATATCAACATGGACTTGATAGCAGGCCTTCCGGGGGAGACACCAGATCATTTCCGTGCCACACTGGCCCGCGTGGCTCCTTTGCGGCCGGACAGCCTGACCGTGCACACCATGGCCGTCAAACGGGCTTCGCGCCTGCATGAAACGGTTCGGGAGGGTACAGCCGGACCTTCCGCCACCGATTCGGCGGTAATGGAAATGATTGCGGATGCGGCGGGGCATGCGGCGAAATACGGTTTGCACCCGTATTACCTGTACCGGCAGAAAAACATCCTCGCCAATCTGGAGAACACGGGTTATGCGCGGTCCGGCTGTGAATGCCGGTATAATGTTGAAACCATGTCGGAAAGGCAGACGATCATCGCGATAGGTTCGGGCGGAATCACCAAAGTGTCGCATGACGGCAAACAGCTCGAAAGGACGTTCAATGTCCGCGAACTGACCCACTATATCAGTCGGATTGACGAAATGGTGGAACGAAAGCGGGAGTTGCTGGCCAGACACTAAGGTTCCAATTATTTGCGTGGTGTTGGAACCCAAGTGCCGCAACGCCCTCCAACACAACCCAAACTCGGTTGTGTTGTATTGCGCGCGGCACTAAGGTTCCAATCACCATGGGGAGGGTCCGCATGCAGGCTTTGCACCAGAAATTCCTTTTGGACATCGATTTTCCGCTTCTGGTGTTCATCACGGATACGCAGGAGTTTCCACCTCATTGGCATGAAGCCGTTGAGATTGTCTACGCGCTGGAGGACAATCTCAAAATCGGCGTGAATCATGAAACCCACATGCTCAAGGCAAGGGACATCATCCTCATCGGGGGAGGGGACGTGCATTTTTTTCCGCCGCAATCCCTGCCCATTCCGCGATTGATCATCCAGTTCGATTTGTCATTTTATGAATCCTTTTCCACCTTGCTCCGCGACAAGCGGTTCCCGGCCGCCTTGCTGAGGGAAAGCACGGAATCGGCTGTTCCCGGGGAACTTGGCATCCATTCGGTCATGGAGCGGCAGCTGCTGGAAATCATGAAAGAATCGGAGCAGAAGCAGGACGGCTATAAATTGGCACTGAAGGCCCGCATGTTCGACCTGCTGATTCTCCTGCTGCGCCGGGTGCCGATGGAAAGCCTCTCTTCCTATGAAAATAGCAGGCGTCTGGGCCGGTTGGCGCGACTGGACAAGGTTTTGCAGCATGTGGAACATCATTTCGAGCGCACCATCCTGCTGGAAGAAGTGGCATGTGTCGCCAATTTCAGTGTTTTCCATTTTACCAGGTTCTTCAGGGAAACCACAGGTTTGACATTCGGCCAGTATGTCAATCAATACCGCATCGCCAAAGCTGTCGATTACCTGGTCAATTCCAGCGATACGGTCACGGAAATCGTATACAAGTCCGGTTTCAGCAATGCCAAGACATTCAACCGCGTTTTCCGTCAAATCAAAGGCTGCTCGCCGACAGTATTCAAAAAGGCAGTATCTGAGGTATGATGGGGGGAGAAGGTTAAGATTCAAAGTAAGTCGCCATAGGGGGTACGTTCATGTCATTTCGTTTTGCCAGGGCAGAAGACAAACAAAGCATCATGGAGATGATGGCATATTGTTTTCCGGATTATCAGAATACGGCACCGGAAAGCCGAATGGCTGAATCCGTGCAGGTGGAGCCGGAGAATGAAGAAAGGCGAAAAGCGTCGGAAGAAGTGCTTCGCTGGGTTCTTGTGAACGAGGAGGCAAACGGAAAGATCGGCCAGCATGTGATGATTGTTCCGCTAACGGTTCACTTTGACGGGGGGACCCTTCCAATGGGCGGAATCGGCGGGGTTGCCTCCCTTCCCGAATACCGGTACGGCGGCGGGGTGATGGAACTGATGCGCCAGTCGCTGCAGGTGATGCACGACCGGGGAATTCCGCTTTCGGAACTGGCTCCCTTCAGCTATGAATTTTACCGAAAATGCGGATGGGAGTGTGGTTTTCGATGGCATGAACTGAGCATTCCCATGAAGGAACTCACCTTGTTCAAAGCGGACAAGGGGACGTTTGTCCCGCTGACCGATGCGCTCATGGAACAAGCCGCTGATGTCAGGAATCTGCATGGATCGCACTTCAACGGGGCGGAACAGATCGACGCCGGGAAAATGAAGGATTCCTTTCAGGAAAAAGGCCTCCTGGGTTACGGCGTTCTGGGCGGGGATGGCCGGTTGTCCGGATACGCCCTTTACAAACTCAAGGAACATGCGATCCATTGCCGCGACTTCTTTTACAGGGACATCACAGCGAAACGGCAGCTTCTGCACTTTTTCAACCGCCATAATTCACAAGCCGAGATTCTCCGGCTGACAGTGCCCGAAACAGACACCACCCAGCATTTGCTTGGAAACCAGTATCTGGATGTAAAATCCCAGTCCGGCATGATGGTGCGTGTTGTGGAAGTGCGTCAGGCACTCGCCGCGATGAGGATCGGTGCCGCCCTGACGGGAACCTTCGTGATGCAGGTCTCCGATGAAATGGCGCCGTGGAATCGCGGAAACTGGCTGGTAACGGCCTCCAATGGGCATTTGGATGCCGTGAGGACGGAAGAAAAGGAACCGGATTGCGTGATGGCCATCCAAAGACTGTCCCAACTCGTGTATGGATTCCTTTCAGGTCAGGATGTCGCTGAAAGCGGCATGATGACCTGGCGGACTGAAGCAGCCCGTCCATTGTTCGACAAGGTGTTTCAAAAGCGACCGACCGCGCAGTGGATTCCCTTTTAGTGTTTTCAGATACGATGCGGCAATTCATACCAGGATTCATGGGAGACTACACTTCGGATTCCTTTCAGGATTTTTCAGCAACAACAAATCATCGATTGACTCATTGAAAG
>JANYKF010000407.1 GCA_025361665.1 Clostridiaceae bacterium | reverse complement strand
GCGGCATTTGCCGCCGGATGCATGCAAGTTGCAAAATGCAACTTGCATGAAAGAGTCGAAAATCGACTTTTTGCACGAGATTCAAGCTTTCGAAACTCGGAGGCACTCGGCATCCCCATCCGGGGAACGTGAACCATCTCCCATGACGATGACATTGCATGTTGTGATATAATGCAGGAATCAATGATTTGCAGGCGGAAAGCCGGGCCCGGCCCTCCGCACCGGAATCATCCATCACACATCAGGCGTCCAGGGGGATTTTGCGTGAACGGAAAGACCTATTACATCACGACACCCATTTATTACCCGAGTGGAAAACTGCATATCGGGCATTCCTACACAACCGTGGCGGCAGACACCATGGCGCGCTACAAGCGGCTTCAGGGATATGATGTCATGTTCCTCACGGGAACGGACGAGCATGGCCAGAAGATTGAGCGTATGGCCGCTGAAAACAGGGTCACCCCGAAAGAATACGTCGATCGGATCGCGATGAATTTCAAGAGCCTCTGGTCGCTCATGAAGATCACGAACGATCGTTTCATCCGGACCACGGATCCGGGCCATGTCGCTTCCGTGCAGCAGATTTTCAGGATGCTGCACGACAAGGGGGACATCTACAAGAGCGAATATGAAGGATGGTACTGCATCCCCTGCGAATCCTTCTGGACCGAAACGCAGCTCAAGGACGGCAACTGTCCGGACTGCGGGCGCCCGGTCGAGCGCACCCGCGAAGAAAGCTATTTTTTCCGTTTGTCGAAGTATCAGGAACGCCTCACCGCCCTGTTCGAGGACGGCAATGACTTCCTGCAGCCGGCCTTCCGCCGCAGCGAGATGCTCAACAATTTCCTGCGCCCGGGCCTCGAGGATCTCTGCGTGTCGCGAACATCCTTCCAATGGGGCATTCCCGTGACCTTTGACGACGCGCACGTGGTGTACGTCTGGATAGACGCATTGTCCAACTACATCACCGCTTTGGGATACCTTTCCGCTGATGATGCGGATTTCCGGAAGTACTGGCCGGCCGACGTGCATCTGATGGCCAAGGAAATTGTCCGCTTTCATGCCCTCATCTGGCCCGCCATGCTCATGGCGCTGGATCTGCCACTCCCGAAGCAGGTATACGGGCATGGCTGGCTTGTGCTGGACGGCGGGAAAATGTCCAAATCAAAGGGCAACGTGATCGATCCCATTGTCCTTGTGGGCAAGTACGGACTTGACGCGATTCGGTATTTCCTCCTGCGCGAGGTGCCGTTCGGGGCAGACAGCGTGTTTTCCAACGAAGCCCTGATCCAGCGGATCAATTCGGACCTGGCCAATGATCTCGGAAACCTTGTCAGCCGGACATCCGCCATGATCGTCAAATATTTCGGAGGCACGCTTCCGGAGCCCCTCGAGCCTGGAGAATTCGATGATGACCTGCGTGGTCTGCTGCTGGACACTCCAGGGCATGTGGAGAGGCTGCTGGACAAGCTCCAGTTTTCCACCGCCCTGGCGGAGATCTGGAAAGCCGTTTCCCGGACGAACAAATACATCGACGAGACACTGCCCTGGGCTCTGGCGAAAGAAGAATCGCAGAGAGGCCGGCTTGCTTCCGTCATGCACCACCTTGCCGAGAGCATCCGCATCATCTCCATCCTGATCGAGCCCTTCATGCCGGAAACGCCCTCCAAAATCCGGCAAGTGATGCGGATTCCCGCCTGCATGACCGCATGGGAGGATGCAAAGGCGTTTTCCCTGCATCCATGGGCGATCGGCGTCACGGCAGGGGAACCCCTTTTCCCGCGCATCGACATGAAAAAGGAACTGGAGTCCCTTGACAAGGCTGCCACAGGAGGCTAGTCTCACGGAGGCGGTGCGGATGGTCGACTCCCATGCCCACTACGACAACGAACGCTTTGAAGCGGACCGCGACGCGGTGATTCGGAGATCCTTCGAATCCGGCGTCACCCGCATCATCAATCCGGGCTGCGACATCGGGAGTTCGATGGCAGCCATCGGACTGGCGGAAACCCATCCGGGCTTTTTTGCGGCCGTCGGATTCCATCCGCACGAGGCTTCAGCATATTTGGAAGGGGACATGGAACGGCTCAAGGCGTTGTGCTCACATCCGAAAGTCATCGCGGTGGGAGAGATCGGGCTGGATTATCATTATGATTATTCACCGCGCCAGGTTCAGCGGGAGGTGTTCAAACGACACATCGAACTGGCCCGCTGCGTCCGGAAACCGCTCATCCTGCATGACAGGGAATCTCATCGCGACGTGATGGACCTGGTCAGATCCGAGAAGGGATGGGAAGTCGGCGGCGTGTTCCATTGCTGGTCAGGCAGCCGGGAAATGGCCGATGAGGCGCTGGAGATGGGTTTTCATATCGGAATCGGCGGGTCCGTTACATTCAGGAACGCAAACCGCCTGCTGGACGTGGCCGCCCATGTTCCCGATGAACGTCTCCTCATCGAAACCGACTGTCCGTACATGGCACCGGAGCCCCATCGCGGCCAGCGAAACTGGTCGGGGCTGTTAAGCCTTGTCTTGGAGCGCCTCGCCGCGATCAGGGGGACAACGGCGGCAGCACTGGATTGCATCACGACCGACAACGCAGTCAGGCTGTTCAAACTGCCATGCTGAATATCCATCGCTTTGGAAAGTGCCAAGATTTCATTCACCGGGGGTAGTCCAAATGAAACGGCTCATCGTGGTGATCATCTCCATTCTTTTTCTCACCGTGTTCCTGATGATGAATTATCTGCTTTGGGACAAGGACAACCTGCTCAAGCAGCAGGAGAGCGACAAGGTGCAGCAGGATTGGCTCCGCGGGCAGAACAAGGACATGGAGGCCAATATGGCCGAGCTCAAG
>JANYKF010000406.1 GCA_025361665.1 Clostridiaceae bacterium | reverse complement strand
GTTTCAATTGTCCTGTCGAACATTTTCGTCGGCTGCGGCATGGTCCTGCTGCTTATAGGCCTTGAACAGTTTGTTGGCAGGAAGGGCTTCATGCTTCACAACTGGCTTTTGCAGATTATTTTTGGAGCAGCGATGGCTTATTACACTTTCATCCAGCCCAACCTCGCCGCAAGGGAAATCGCCATTTCTGCCAATATTGTCATCATCGACTTTCAGATATGCTGGCTTCTGTTTCGCGGAGCACCGGCCGCTCTCCACAAGTTTACGCGCATCGCGGGAATAGCCCTGAGCGGGTATGTCCTTGTCAGTTTCATCAGAATGGTCCTGTTGATGGTTTTCCCACCTGCCGCCGGCGGCTTCTTCGAATCGGGCCTGGTGGATTCAATCTCCCTCCTGTTGTATGTCGGACTCAGCAGCTGCCTGACGATTTGCCTGATCATCATGGTGAATGCCCGCCTGATGCAGCAAATCCAGGTTCAGGAAAAGAAATTCTCAAGCGCCTTTCATTCCTCCCCCTATGCCATCCTGCTGACCAGGTTGTCGGATGGAAGCATTTTCGAAGTCAACAAAGGTTTTGAGAATATGACGGGTTATCCCGAAAAGGAGGCAATCGGAAAAACGACATTGGAACTGGGCATATGGGTCAGGGAAGAAGACCGGATGAAAGTCATGCAGAGGCTCCTCAAGATGCAAACGGTTCAAAATGAAGAAATCGATTTCAAAAAAAGATCCGGGGAACTGTTTTGCGGTCTTTATTCAGCCAATATCATCCTGATTGAGAATGAAAACTGTGTCATGTCAAGCATCAGCGACATCACAGAAATCAGCCAAATGAAAGAGCGGCTGCACGCGATGGCTACCCATGACGGATTGACCGGATTGCCGAACAGAATTCTGTTTGATGACCGGTTCGGGATATCCGTCGCGAATGCGCAACGGAAAAAACAGAATTTCGCCATCCTGTCCGTCGACGTGGACATGTTCAAATCCGTCAATGACAATCATGGTCACCCTATCGGCGATTTGGCCTTGCGGGCGGTGGCGGACAGGCTCACCGGGACATTGCGGAAGGCCGATACGATCGCGCGTTTTGGCGGTGATGAATTCGTGGTGCTGCTTGGTGAGATGGAGCAAAGAGAGGATGCCGTCCGTGTCGCAGAAAAAATCCTCGATGAATTCCGCAAACCGTTTTTCATCCAGGAAATCACGCTGATATTGCACCTGAGCCTGGGGATTGCCTTGTATCCTGATGACGGTATGGAATTGAATGAACTGATCAGGAAATCGGATGCAGCGCTCTATTATGTCAAGGAGCATGGACGGGACAATTATCAGTTTTGCGGCAGTTTGACATCGGTGTGAAACCCTTTGCAGTCCCGGTTGCGTATAATGCTCCTGATCGGCATCACAAGATGTTATGATGATGATGTCGGGAGCATCGGCCCGTCATGAAGGCATATTTGCCGTGGAGTGGAATGGATGACGGAGTGTCAAGCAAACCGTGACGAGTTGAAACGGAAAATCAGGAAATTCAAAAAACTGGAAATGAAAATCCGTTTTAGCCATCTTGATGCGCCGCACGAACGCAACAAGGTCGCTCGGGTCGATCGGCCAAACATGCCTCTTGTTTGGGATGAGTTCTTCGATTTGCATGAATCAAGCGCCAAAAATGTGAAATACCCGATGAGCCGGCTGGCTGAAATGGACAAGGAAGCGTTCAGGGAAGTGGTCAGCGAGTTCTTCTATCATGTCTATCACCGCATGTATGAGGAAAACGGACTTGCCTTCGTGCATGCGTACGATCCGGAAACGCTCGCGCAGATGGGTTTGCGATACGATGCGGACAGCGCGGCCGTCAAGAAGAAATTTCGCGAACTGGCAAAAAAGCATCATCCCGACATGGGCGGCGACAGCGCCGGATTCATTGAACTGATGGAAAAATACAAGAGGCTGACCAACGGATAACGCGCACCCAGAACCCGTTCCCGCAACATGACAATCCGCAAAGACAATGCCGCATTCCTTGCGCATCCCTTTTCAGTAGTGATACAATATACCAGAAGGTTTTATGTAGACGAATAGTCCAAGGGTATGGACTATACATGCTCCGCGGTGAATCATCAGGAAGACCTGTATTTGTACCCGATGCTCAGCGAAAATCGCGCACCGGCAGCACAAATACAGGATAGGATGCTTATGAATGCCGAGATGACCTCCGGAAACACGAAAGTGAAAACACAGCCTATCCATTCAAGCCATTTTCCGGTTTTCGAACTGAGCAGAGATTACTGGGTTTTGGTTTTTGCCCTCATGATTACGGTTATCCTTTATGGCCTTGCGTTCCTCATGCAGGAGAAATTCAATCTCCTGTTCGGTGTTGTGTATTATCTGACATGGCACAGCATTTTTGAGATTTTCATGGCCCTGGTCTGCTTTTCCGTTTTCATCATTTCCTTTTTCACATACGATCAAACGAAGGACCTCCGGTCTGCGATTCTGGGCGCGATATTCCTGGCTGTCGGGATGCTTGAAATCTTTCATGACTTGAGCTACATCGGCATGCCGGATTTCTTCATTCAGAATTCCAGTTCCAACCGGGCCACGACCCTGTGGGTCATAGCCAGATTGGTGGCTTCTCTGGGGTTTGCCATATCCGCCTTTTTCCCGGAAAAAATGAAGGGCAGGCCGCGCAAGTGGATTTTTGTTGTTCCCCCTCTTGCATTCAGCATTCTGGCCCTCCTTCTCGTAACCTACCTGCCCGATGCCTTGCCGGCCATGTATCTGGAAGGCAAGGGCCTCACCCCGACCAAAATCATGTTGGAATATCTATTCATCTGCATACTCATCTTGTCTGCCGGCAGATATCTTTTTCTGTACAACAAAACAAGGGACAAGCTGAAAATGATTTTCTGCGCTGCCCTTGTCATCAATATCTCCAGCGAAATTGCCTTTTCGTCCTATTACGGCGTGTATGACATTTACAACTACATGGGCCATGTTCTGAAAATCATCGCATACTTCCTGATATTCAGGGTCATTTTCATTGACAATGTCAGGAAACCATATGTCGAATTGGCGGATGCACGGGATGAATTGCGAGAGTATGCAGGCAATTTGGACATCCTTGTTGAACAAAGGACCAAGGAAGTCAGAATCATGAACGAAAAGCTGTTGAGCGACCTTGAATACGCACGCGACATACAGAAGGCGATGCAGCCGGTTTCATTTCCGAAAACGGATGTCCTCTCTTTCAGCGCGCGTTATTTTCCGGCAGAGCGCGTATCAGGCGATTTTTACGATGTCTTTGCGATAGACGACCGGTATATGGGCCTGTATATCGGCGATGTTTCCGGGCATGGGGTTCCGGCTGCCATGCTGACGATTTTTTTGAACCAGTGCATCCATCATGAAAGGGAATCCCATGTCACGGGGATTGGCCACCTGACCAATCCATCCATGGTGCTGCAGAAGGTTTACGAATCATTCAACCATACGAATTTCAGCGAGGAAGTCTATATCATCCTGATTTATGGTATTTTCGACATGAAAACGAACGTATTGACTTTTGCATCCGCAGGCCTGAATACATTTCCCATCATCCTGGACAGTGGGGGAACCCTCTCGGAAATTCCCCTGAAAGGCTTTCCCATATGCAAATTCATGGGGTACTGCGACGTTCGTTATGAAAATGAAGCCATCCGGTTCAAGAAGGGCGACCGGGTGCTGTTTTATACCGATGGGCTGGTCGAGGTGAAAAACGAAGCAGGGGAACGGATTTCCGAAAAGAGCCTGAAGCAGGCTCTTTCCGGAAACCAGGGACTTGCAGCCGAAGGAATATCCGCTTTGATAGAACAGGAACTTTTCAACGGCTTCGACATGAGCCAACTGAATGATGACGTCACCTTTTTGGTCATGGAGGTGAATTAGGCGCCTGGCAGCGTGCCCTTTCAGTCGTGTTCAATCTTTTCAGCCGTTTCTATCGTTTCAGCCGTTTCTATCGTTTCAGCTGTTTCAACCGTTTCAGCCATTTCAGTCGTTCTCCAGCAACTCGATGACCACCTTCAGATCTTTCAGCCCATCCACATAGGAATAGCGGCCCCCTGTGTATTCACCGGTTTGAAGGGTAGGCATCCCGATTTCACCGAGTGCGTGCAGTTTGCCTTTTGTGTCCTTGATTTGGAAAGCGATGTGCTGAATGCCCTCGCCTTTTTCATCCAGAAACTCCTGCCATACGGAAGGTTGCCCATCTGGCTGAATGAGCTCGATGTCCACCTGATCGCCCACTTTCAGAAAGGCAAGTTTCGCCTTGGCCGGGCAAGGCTTCCCGCGATACACCGACTGGGTCTGCTCGATGTCACCCGTCCAGAACGATTTGGGTTCTTCAAGACCTAGAAAATCCGCGAATATTTTCTTTGACGCATCCACATCCCTCACGATGAATCCGATCTGTGTGACGATGCTGCTTCCAAGTATGCCTTTTCCCATCTTCATCTTCTCCTTGCCTCATGGCTGCATTGGTTTGGGTTGATTCGGGTGATGGATTGACGAAACTGTTCCGGAGTGATTTCATGCCATAGTATGATCATAATGCTGAACACGTGTCAACAGTAGAATTTGTTTCGGCATGTGCGTCTCCTTGATCGGCACCTGGATGAAGAACATCGCGCAGCCGTGGCTGGCCTATTCGCTGACAAGTTCAGCCTTCCTGCTGAGCCTTGTCAGTGCCCTGCAATTCACCCCGATGCTTCTGTTTTCGCTGTTTGCCGGAGCCTGGACAGACAAGCTCCCCAAAAAAAGCATCCTCTTGTTCACCCAGTCGGCGTCCCTGATCATCACACTTTCCTTTGCGATTCTAAACTCGACGGGCATCATCCAATACTGGCACATCCTTGTGCTGGCTGCCCTGATGGGGATCGTCAACACACTGGACATGCCGGCACGCCAGTCTTTCGTGATAGAACTGGTAGGCAAGATAGACTTGATGAATGCCATTGCGCTGAATTCATCGGTCTTCAACCTGGCGAGAATCATCGGACCGGCCCTGGCTGGCCTCGTCATGGGCATTTGGGGGCTCACCGTCTGTTTTTATGCCAATGCCATCAGTTTCGGAGCCGTCATCATCAGCCTGCTGCTCATGAATCCCGAGCATGCGCAGGCACGACACAGTCATTCCGTCTCGGATGATGTCTTGCAGGCATCAATCCCGAGCATGCGCAGGCACGACACAAACTGGATGGAAGCATTTTCCGGCAAATTGGAGATGGACTCAAATATGTCGGCAAAACGCCCATCCTTCTCGAAACCATCCTGACGACTGCCATCGTGGGTGCCTTCGCCTTCAATGCCGGTATCCTGGTTCCCGTTTTTGCCAAAGAGATTCTGGGCCAGAAAGAAACGGGGTTCGGCCTGCTGATGTCCCTCATGGGCATCGGCTCATTCCTTGGTGCCATGACAATGGCGTTCATGAGCAAGGCCGGTCCAAAAAAAGTGATTCTGATCCTGCTGCTGGTGATATCCGGATTCCTGGTCCTGACTGGTTTTTCCGGGTTATATGCCTTGACGGGCCTATGCCTGGCCGCTTTGGGATTCAGCATCGTCTGGTTCAGTTCCGCCGCCAACTCCATGGTGCAGATCTTTTCTGCCGATCAATACCGGGGCCGGGTGATGAGCATCTACACATTGGCGTTCGCCGACACTTATCCCCATCGGGAACCTTTATGCGGGTGCCGTCACCAACTGGTTTGGCCCACGGATCGGCTTCGCCGCATGCGGGCTCATCATCCTCCTTTTGTACGCTGTCCTGCTGTGGGTCAGGAAAATAAAGGGCTGATCGATTGACCCAGTCAGTTATGCCTGTTCTCCCGCGTCCGCCGGATAAGCAACACCGGTCTGTCGGCGGGCTTCATCCATCACGCGGAGGGTTTCCAGCGAAACCGACAACGAATTGACGCGGGATTCCTTTTCCCCGTTTCGCAGCAGCCTGGTGAATTCCCGAATTTCGTAGGTCATGAACGGATCCGGCCTCGAGACTGGAATGTTCTCCACCCTGCCGTCACGATACAGAAGTTCCACTTTTTCCGGCAGGTTGATCCGGTCAAGCCGCAAGGTTGCCTTCTCCCCCTGTATTTCAGCCGGCAGCCAGGAATCGGAATTCTTTGCGTGCAGGATGACGGCATCCATCCCCTCGTAGCCAAGAATGAGGCTTCCGTATCCATCGACACCGGTTGAGAGCAGCCCGGCCGACGCCTGAACCGTTTTCGGTGCGCCGAACAGCCGGATGGCGGGAAATACGCCGTAAATACCGATGTCCAGAAGGGATCCGTTTGAAAGGGCGGGATCAAAGGCATTCCTGTATTCCCCGGCCAAATGGGCATCATAGCGGGATGAATACTGGCAATAACTGGCAAAATAGTGCCGGATGATCCCCAACTTCGGAAGCTGTTCCCGAATCGCTTCAAACGCGGGAACCAGGGTGGATTTCATGGCTTCCATCAGAAGGGTTCCGTTTTTCCGCGCCGTGGCGATCATTGCATCAAATTCAATGACGTTGGAAGCGGCGGGTTTTTCAACCAGAACCGGAACTCCCCGCTCCAGCGCGGCGATGGCCTGACGGGCGTGAAATGAATTTGGGCTTGCAATGTAGACCGCATCCACCTTGCCGCTCCGAACCATATCCGGCAGGCTTGTGAAGACGTGTGCAAGGCCATGCTTCCCTGCATGGATGGCGCCGGCCTCTTCCGTGCGGGAACATACCGCCACCGGTTCCGCATCTCCGGCTGCACGGGCACTCGTGATGAACTCTTCCGTTATTTTGCCTGTCCCGACAATGCCGAATCGAATCATGACAAGTGCTCCTCTGCCGGATCATCGCTTTCTCTCTTGCTTCCGCGTAAATGGGCACATGACAGATGCCCAAGTCTTCATCACCATCCTACCTGTTTTCGGCGAATCGGTATACCCTCAAAAGCATGAAAACCCAAGGAATTCCCCGAGCAGGAACAAACCCGGCCAACAGCCGCCCAATGGGTCGGCGACTGTGATGAGCCGGGTTTGCATGATGGCAAATCGCTTATGCGTGTCAGAGCAGTACACAGGCATGAATCCTGCAGCATCAGCCGCAGGATTACACCAAATCAGTCATCTTGTCCATCGACAGACTGGACTGCGCTTTGGGCGGCGGGATTCGGTACTGCGGTGACCGGGGTGACCGTTTCCTTGATGGGGGTATCGATGAAGACACCCTTGGTTGCGGGATCATAGTCTACTTTCATGCCGAAGGCCTCAGAGATCAACCGAATCGGCACCATGGTCCGATGCAGGAGGACAATCGGTTTGACTTCAAGATCCACGAGCATGTTGTTCATCGTCACGACACCCGTTTTCAGATTCATCAGAAACACGAGGGACTGTTCTCCCGCCTTTACAGCTTTGGTGACGGTTACCCATTCCGGGTTCTGCGCGTTCCAGTCCACCGTGGCTCCGAATGCGGCCGCCATGGCCCTGATAGGGATAAGCGTCCGGCCGGATCTGACAATGGGGGCTACATCGAATTTCAAGACGGTTCCATTGACAACAATAGGAATGGAAACATCTCCCGCTGCCACGCGAAGAGCAACCAATTGTTTCAGGATGCCAACCCTGGCCACTTTATCCCCGTTGGCATTCTTCAGCAATACTTCCATGGCTGCTATTTTCTGCAGCTGTTCCTTGGTTGGAACAATGGGCGCCGGTTTGACAACAGGTGCCGGGGTTGTCGCCGGTTTGGTGGTCAGTGCGGGCTTTGGCGTGGCAACGGGCTTCGTTGCCTTCACAACAGGCTTCGGGGTTGCCGCCGGGGCCACAACCGGTTTTGGCGTTGGCGCAGGAGTCGGTGCCGGGGTCGGGGCAAGCGTGGGCACCGGAGTAGGAACCGGAGTGGGGGCAGGAGTGGGGGCAGGAGCAGCCGGAGCTGGCGTAGCCGTCGCTTTGGCAGTCGCAGCAGACACGACATCCAGCCCGACATTCAACTTGTTCAGTTCCGAAAAACCAAGCGTGGCAATTGAAACAACAACCATGACCAATAAAAGACTCAATAGTTTTCGCATTGCGCTCCTTTTCTCGGGATGAAACATCCCAGCCGGGAAACGGGTCCTTTCATGTCTAGCCCTCATGAAAAACCCGATTTTGTCCTTTTCTCATCGTATTTCATCGCTGGTTCGACAGCTACAGTGCTTCCCGCCGGCTAAATGACGCATATTTACTATACCATATATGTTACAATTCCCATATTTCAACTTTGATACAGGAGTTTTACGCTTCTGATCCGGCAAAGAAGATCCGATCGGATGACAATTCGATTGAAGCGTGGCCATTTGATGTGTATCATGGAAACAGAACGACTTCATCCCGTGACTAGGCAAATCGAGTCTTATCACCAGAATACCCATGCCGCCTCGGGGCAGCACACACAAAAATGCAAATGCGGCTTTGCCGTATTTGCATACCAATCCAGCATGAGGTGCCTTGATGATCATTCAGCGGGTCAAGCTCCTGAACTGGCACAATATGGAACAAGCCGAGATCCTGCTGGAAAAGAGGATGTTTTTCCTCAGCCCCGGCGGCTCCGGTCCATCGGAATGCCTTGACGTGTTCCGGTTTCTTCATGACCTTGTTTCCAGCGGCGGAGGCATGCAGTCTGCAGTTTCCCTGCGTGGAGGCCTGGCCAAACTGAGGGGCCGCTACGATCCCTCAATACCGCATATAGGCATTACCCTTGATATGCAGGATGAAAAAACCCATGCTGCATGGACCTATCATCTTGTCTTCACCCAGGAAAACCGTGGATACAGAAGACCCGTCATCACCAGGGAGGAAGTCTGGAAGAACAGTCAACCCCTGCTGCTCCGGCCGGATCCGTCGGATTGGGAAGACAGCGAACGGTTGACGCAAACCGCTCTCGAGCAAGTCTGCGCAAACAGGGAATTCCGTGAACTAGCTTTTTATTTTGACTCGATTGCCTACCTGCATCCGTTTTCCGGCGGCCTGATCCCCGGCACTCCATTTCCGGATATTGTCACCCACACGGCGCCCATCATCCGGGAGCATCGCCTGGACAGAATTTCCGCCGTCCTCGGCTTTCTCGATCCGAATATCGGGAACCTGCATTACGAAAAGGATCAACCGGGACAAATGAACCCGTACGGTTCCGGCGAAACGTTATTCATGAACGATACGCCCTATCACCTGGCAGATATTTCAAAAACGAACCTTCACTGGATCGGGCTGCTCTGGTGGATGCTGGACAACGAATCCCTGCTTCTGCTTGAAGAACCGGAGAACTATCTGGACATGCCGGCACTCTCCCAATTGCCATCCGTGATGCACCGCCTGCAGTTGACCCGCAAAACCGGCCGGCAAATCCTCATCGGCACACTCAGTCGGGATTTGCTGGCAGACCCGGCACTCGACGCCAATGAAATCGTCACATTGCTGTCATCTCCAGAAGGCCCTGCCGTTTTGTCAGGAATGGGGATACCGGACATTCAGCGCCTGCTTGCCACAGGGGCCGGCATGACGGATGACATCATGCCCATGTTCACGCCCAGTTGACATATCATCGGCCCCCGCTGTATATTCATGGCATGAAAACGATATCGGGCCGTCCCTCGGGCCGTTTCGTTGCCATGACGTCTGGCCTCATTGCCATGACGTCCGGCTTCATTGTCACGATGCCGGATTGTTTCCGTCCGCATAAGCCAAAGCCTCAAGTTCCGGAATCGGCCGGCTCTTCAGATAGCCCTGCATCATATCGCAATGGTGCGCCTGCAGGTATTGCAGCTGGTATTCATGCTCCACGCCTTCGGCCACCACCTGGAATCCCCATTGCTGCGCCAGCGCGATAATCGAACCGGTATGGCTGGCCGCATCGTCGGCGGCATGGATTTCATCGATGAATTTTTTGTCGATCTTGAGCATCTGGATCGGAAGTTTTTGCAGATAGGTCAGTGAGGAATAACCCGTGCCAAAATCATCCAACGCGATGACCACGCCCAAACCGCTCAATTCCCGCAATTTGGCGGCATGCTGTGCAAACGACTCCATCAGGATGGATTCGGTGATCTCCAGCACCAGCACGCCTGTACGAATCCCGGTCTCCTGCAGCACCTGCTGCACGACGCGGACGAAGTCGGCCTGCATCAACTGCAGCACGGAGACATTCACGGCCACATGGAAATCGGGGTCCAACTTTCCATCCAGAAGCATTGCAAATCGGCAGGATTCCCGAAGTGCCCATTCCCCGACGGAAAGAATGAGCCCCGTTTCCTCGGCAATCGGGAT
>JANYKF010000331.1 GCA_025361665.1 Clostridiaceae bacterium | reverse complement strand
CCATGAAGCGGAACGATTTGAGCAGGCCAATGCGGATTTGACGGACAATGCCATCCGCGTCAACAAGATCATGGCCTTTCTGATGCCGGCGCTGATGCTCATCATGAACCTCACCCAGCTGGCCATTCTCTGGTTCGGCATCATCCGGATCGACGACGGCAACATGCAGATCGGTTCCCTGATGGCGTTCATGCAGTACGCGATGCAAATCCTGTTTTCCATGCTGATGCTGACCATGCTGTTCATCATGGTGCCCCGTGCATCCGCCGCGTCAATCCGGGTCAATGAGATTCTGGAGACGGAACCCGGCATTTCGGACCCGGAAACGGAAGTTGCCTGCGGTCTGGGTCGCGGTTATGTGGCATTTGAAAATGTTTCTTTCCGCTATCACGGCGCGGAACATCCGGCCCTTACCGGCATCAGCTTCACGGCGAAACCCGGCGAGGTGACGGCCATCGTGGGCAGCACGGGATCCGGGAAAACCACCCTGGTCAATCTGCTGCCACGTTTCTACGACGTGGAGGAGGGCCGCGTGCTGGTGGACGGGCAGGATATCCGGACGATGACGCAGGAATGCCTGCGTCGGAAAATTGGATTTGTCCCGCAGATGGCATTGCTGTTCTCCGGGACCATTGCCGAAAACATCCGCGTCGGAAAACCGGATGCCACGGACGAGGAAGTCAGGCGGTCCGCGGAAATCGCCCAGGCGGACGAGTTCATCCTCGCGATGGACGGAGGGTATGAACACACGATCGCCCAGGGCGGCACCAATGTTTCCGGCGGCCAGAAGCAGCGACTGTCCATCGCGCGCGCATTGGTCCGGCGACCGGAGATTTACATCTTCGACGACAGCTTTTCGGCCCTGGACTTCAAGACCGATGCGAAACTCCGGGCGGCCCTCAAGAAAGAAATCGCGGAAGCCACTGTCCTGATTGTGGCGCAGCGCGTCGGAACCGTGATGGATGCGGACCGGATCATCGTGCTTGACGAGGGCAAGGTTGTCGGAATCGGCACCCATCGTTCGCTTCTTGCCTCTTGCCCCGTCTATCAGGAAATTGTCAGCTCACAGCTGTCGGAGGAGGAAATCGCATGAGCAACACGCAGGGAAAACAACAAAGCGCTCCTCGCCGAGGTGGTTTCGGAGGTCCCGGCGGCGGTGGCCCCGGACACATGGGCATGAAGGCGGAGAAACCCAAGGATTTCATGGGGACGCTCCGGCGCCTGTTGAAGTATTTGAAGCCTTTTCGCGTCAATCTGATCATCGTGATGGTGTTTGCCATCCTCAGTACGATTTTCACCATTTACTCGCCTCAAGTGACCCGGGAGGCGATGAACTCGCTTCAGGATGCCTATGTGGCCAGGACGGTGGTCGTGAAGCTGGGTGAAGCGCAGCACACGATCAAGGACAAGATCGATGCTTCCATGAAGTCAGGTGCGACAGCCGGTTCGTCCGGAACCGCATCCGCCATGCCTTCCGCGGAGACCCTGAAAGCCCTCAAGGAATTTATGGCGCTGCCAATGCTCGACACCCTGACGGATGCAAATCAAAAGGCGGACGTTGTCCAGAAGGTCCTGGATTTGATGAAAACCCTCCTGGACTTCCAAGCAGGTTCAACGGCCGGAACCGGGACATCCGGCGGGAATGCGCCAACCACGGCAGGCGCCGGCGTTGCCGCACCGCAGGGATTCACCATGACCCCGGAGCAGCTGCAGGGTTCCATCCAGGCAATCCGGGACACGAACGGCAAAGTGGACCGGAACCATATCGTGATGACCCTCGTGTTCCTGGGCATCCTTTTCCTGCTCAGCGCGGGATTCACCTTCATCATGCAGTGGGTGATGGCCAGTGTGGCACAGAAAACCGTTTACCAGATGCGCAAAGATGTGGATGCAAAGCTCGCGCGCCTGCCGCTCAAATACTTCGATACCCGCACGCACGGTGAAATCATGAGCCGTGTCACCAATGACATGGATACCATTGCAGGCACCCTGCAGCAAGGGCTCACGCAAATCATCACCTCGGTGATGTCCCTCATCGGCTATGTCGTGATGATGCTGACTATAAGCGGTACGCTCACACTCATTGTCATCCTGACGCTGCCGCTCTATGTATTGGCCACCATCATGGTGACGAAGAGATCCCAGAAGTATTTCGCGCAGCAGCAAAAGCAACTTGGCACCTTGAGCGGGCATGTAGAGGAAATGTACACGGGACACAAAATCATCAAGGTCTTCGGCAAGGAAAACGACGCCATTCGTGATTTTGAAGCGACGAACAAGGAACTGTACGAATCCGGCTGGAGAGCCCAGTTCATTTCCGGCATCATGTGGCCTCTGATGAGCTTCGTCAGCAATATCGGCTATGTGCTGATCAGTGTGGTCGGAGGCCTCTGGATTACGAAGGACCGCCTGAAAATAGGAGACATCACGGCTTTCATCACGTATTCCCGTTCCTTCACGCAGCCCATTCTCCAGACTGCGAACATCGCCAACGTCATTCAGTCCACTGTGGCCTGCGCGGAGCGCGTGTTCGAGGTGCTCGACGAAGTGGAGGAACTGCCGGAATCCACGTCGCCTGCCTGTCTGGGTGCGTCAAAAGGCGAAGTGTCGGTTGAAGGTGTTTCATTCCGGTACAAGGAGGATGAGCCCCTCATTGAGAATATGAACCTTGATGTGAAGCAAGGCCATACCGTGGCCATCGTCGGACCGACCGGTGCCGGGAAAACCACGCTGGTGAACCTGCTGATGCGTTTCTACGAGCTGGACAAGGGACGCATCACGATAGACGGAACGGATATCCGCGACATGCGCCGCGGAGACCTGCGCAGCCTCTTCGGCATGGTGCTGCAGGACACCTGGCTGTTCAACGGAACCATCCGCGACAATATCCTCTACGGCCGTACCGACGCGACGGAGGCGGAATTGATGGAAGCCGCGAAGGCCGCTCATGCGGATCACTTCATCCGGACGCTGCCGGAGGGCTACAATACCATTTTGAATGAAGAAGCGACCAATATTTCGCAAGGGCAGAAACAATTGCTGACCATTGCGCGGGCCATTTTGGCGAATCCCGCCATCCTGATCCTGGATGAGGCCACCAGCTCCGTGGACACCCGCACCGAAGTGCTCATCCAGGAGGCCATGGCCAACCTGATGAAGGACCGCACCAGCTTCGTCATCGCCCACCGCCTTTCCACCATCCGCGAGGCGGAACTGATCCTGGTCATGAACAACGGAAGCATCATCGAACAGGGCACGCACAAGGAACTGCTGGCAAAGAACGGCTTCTACGCCGATCTCTACAACAGCCAGTTCACCGGTGCCGCCGTGGCCTGAAGACAACGAATGGAATCATGAAAGCAGCTCCGGATCCCGCATCCCGATTTTCGGAATGCGGGATTCGGAATCGTTTCCGGTTTGCGGATCAAACCGGCCTGCATTTTGACAAAATGATTCATTTGCAATTGTGATTCTGGTGCAAAAAGTCGATTTTCGACTTTTTCATGCAAGTTGTGTTTCACAACTTGCATTATGCAACGGCTCCGGCCGTTGCATGGCACCGAATCACGTGATTTGGTGTATTGAAGGCACAAAATGT